>NZ_JBSGDB010000113.1:0-21261 GCF_053602155.1 Streptomyces sp. NPDC004561 | reverse complement strand
GCCGCCTCAGGGGGCAGCCACCGCCGGCCGCCCGAGCCCCCGGCCGCCCCGGCCGCCCCGGCCGCCCCCGGGACGGCGGGCGACGGCCTGGAGGCCGCCATCGCCGCCGCCTGGGAACAGGTGCTCGGCCACCACGACTTCACCGGCAGCGACTGGTTCTTCGACGTCGGCGGCGACTCGCTGCTGCTCATCCGGGTGCACACGATCCTCGAACGCGCGCTCCCCGAGTGGGGCGTGACCATCGGCGATCTCTACACCTGCTCCGCCATCGACGACCTGGCCGCCAAGTTGCGCGCCGAGGCCGGCCGGCGCCTCGCGAGCTGACGGCCCCGGCAGACCCGCAGACCGCAGACCCTCCCACCCATCAGATGAGGAGAACCACACCATGGCACAGCACGATTTCTCGCTGACCCCCGAGGAGCTGGCCAGGTTCGAGCGCGACGGCTACATCGGCCCGTTCGACCTGTACGACGAGGACGAGATGGCGCAGGACCTGCGCGCCCTGCGTCCCAAGCTGCTCAACTTCAGGAAGTCCATCTACAGCGGCGAAAAGACCGCCTCGGCCATCTCCAACTACGACCGCCACTTCGACATCGACTTCCTGGCCCAGCACATCACCCGGCCCGAGATCGTCGACCGCGTGTCCTCCATCCTCGGCGAGGACACCCTGTGCTGGCGCTCGGAGTTCCTGCCCAAGTACCCGGGTGACGAGGGCACCGACTGGCACCAGGCGGAGGACTTCTCCAGCCTGACCGACGCCAACCTGCCGCAGATCCAGTGGCCGGCCGACTCCCCGCGGCGCGGCACCGTCACGGTGTGGACCGCGTTCAGCGAGGCCAGCATCGAGACCGGCTGCCTGCAGTTCATCCCCGGCACGCACCGGACCATGTACTACGACGAGTCCAAGGGCCTCAGCTACGACGAGGACATCGTCAACAACCTGGAGAAGAACGGCACCCGCCGCGGCTTCTTCGGCTACGACTACCGCCAGCTGCAGAAGGACGCCACCTGGGCGCCGGACGAGTCCCGGGCCGTCTCCGCGGTCATGAAGCCCGGCCAGTTCATCATCTTCTGGTCCACGCTGATGCACGCCTCGCACCCCAACACCAGCGCCGACCAGGCCCGTATCGGCTACTCGGTGCGCTACCTGCCGACCAGCGCGCGCGTCTACCCCGGTCTGACCGAGCTGAAGGAGTTCGGCTCCACGATCAGCCTGGAGCACTACGGCACGGTCCTCACCTCCGGCCAGGACGACTACGGCCACAACCGGTACCTGCAGGAGAACGTCAACGGCTACCGCTTCCCCGTCCGCAACGCACGAAAGGTTTCGGCATGACCATCCAGGAGACCACCGCCATTCGCCCCGCCACCCGGGAGGAGATCGAGAACTGGGTCGTGGAGAGCTGCCGGAGCCTCGGCCTGCCGGCGCAGGACGCGACCTCCGACTTCTTCGCCATCGGCGGCACCTCGCTCGCCGCGGCCCGGCTGATCGCCGCCGCCGAAGAGCTGTTCGGCGAGGACGCGCTCCCGCCGGACGACCTGTACGAGAACAGCGCGCTGAGCGCGGTCGCCGCGGTCATCCACGCACACGCCACCGCCGGCGGTACCGGGACGGCCGCCTGACCGCCGCCCGCCCCGGGGGCGTCCGGCTCCCCGCCCCGGCACACGCCCGGGTACCGAGCCGGCCGCCCCCGCCCCGTCACCCACCGAAACCCCGTTCCCAGAGAGGTCACCTCCCGTGAGCAGCACACCGCAGTGGCTCTTCCCCCTGCGCAAGGCGGCCGGCGAGCCCACCTCCCGGCTCCTGGTGTTCCCGTACGCCGCGGCCGGGGCCAGTTCCCTGCGCCCGCTGCTGACCGGACTGCCCGGCACCGTGGAACTCCTCGGCGTCGCCCTGCCCGGCCGGGAGCGCCGGTTCGCCGAACCGCCCCTCACCGACAGTGCGGAGTTCCTCACGGCGGTGGCCGGCGAACTCTCCGACCGGCCCGCGCTGCCCACCGCCCTCCTCGGGCACAGCATGGGCGCGAGCCTGGCGCTGTCGCTGGCCCTGGCCGCCCCCGACAGCTGCCACGGCGTGGTGATCAGCGGCCGGGAACCCTCCGGCGTCGCCCTCGCCACGATGCTGGACCTCAGCGACGACGAGATCACCGGCTTCTTCGGCACGGTCGGCCACACCGCCCCCCAGCTGCTCGCCGACGCCTACTGGCGCGAGCGGCTGATCGCCCTCTTCCGCAGCGACATCCACCTGGACCTGCGCACCAGCGCGGAGATCGAGACGAGGACGCTCGACCAGCAGCTCCTGGTCCTCGGCGGCGCCGAGGACCCCTATGTCGCGGCGGACGACCTGATCGGCTGGTCGGCCCGCACCACCGGCCGCTGCGACATCTCCGTCCACCCGGGCGACCACTTCTTCATCCTGTCCCCCGGCAACCGGGACGCCGTCCTCGCCGCCCTGACCGGCTTCCTCGGCCGGCTCCGGCGGCGACAGCCCGTCCACCCGTGACAGACCACTCCCTGACCGATCGATCCGCTGTGAGGACCCCATGGGCTCGGTTACCCAGGCCGTCGACGCGGTGGCGCCGCTGCCGGCCGGCGCACTCCTGCTGTTCCTGCTCCAGACAGGCGCGCTCCTCGGACTGGCCCTGGTGCTGGGCGGCCTGGCCCGGCGGTACGGACTGCCGGGCATCGTGGGCGAACTGGCCGCGGGCGTGCTGCTCGGGCCGTCGTTCCTGGCCCATGCCGCACCCGGCGTCTCCGCCTGGCTGCTGCCACGGGACCCGGCTCAGATGCATCTGCTGGACGCCGTGGGCCAGCTCGGCGTCCTGCTCCTGGTCGGCTTCACCGGCATGCACATCGACCTGAAACTGGCCCGGCGCCTCGGCGGCACGGCGGCCGGCGTGAGCGCCGTGGCCCTGCTGCTCCCGCTGGCCCTCGGCGTCTGGCTGGGCTTCATGCTGCCCCACCGGCTCGCCTCCCCGACCGCGGACACCCCCGTGTTCGCCGCGTTCATCGGCGTCGCCATGTGCGTCAGCTCCATCCCGATCATCGGCCGGGTGCTGGTGGACATGCAGCTGATCCACCGCACCGTCGGCCAGCTGATCCTGGTCGTCGCCACCATCGACGACGCCGTGGGCTGGCTGCTGGTCTCCGTGGTGACGGCCCTGGCCACCACCGGCGTCGGGCCCCGCGAGATCGCCACCCCGCTGTGGCACATGGCGGTCCTGCTCCTGGTCACGGTCACCGCCGGCCGCTGGATCGTGCGCCGGACCATGCGCTGGGCGAGCCGGGCCGACTCCCGCGGGGCCACCGTCACGGCGACCGTGCTGCTGCTCGTCCTGTCCGGCGCGGGCGCCCAGGCCCTCGGCTTCGAGGCCCTGCTGGGCTCCTTCCTCTGCGGCATCCTCATCGGCGGCTGCCGCACCCCGGACCAGGACCGCCGCCTGGAGCCCCTCAGCACCACCGTGCTGTCGTTCCTGTCCCCCCTCTTCTTCGCGCTCGCCGGGCTGCGGATCGACCTGACCTCGCTGGCCGACACCACGACCGCGCTGTGGGCGCTGGCCGCGCTGGCCGTCGCCGTACTGGGCAAGTTCGCCGGCGCCCTCGTCGCGGGCGCCACCGCCCGCCTCGACCGCTGGGAGACCCTCGCGCTCGGCGCGGGCATCAACGCCCGCGGTGTCATCCAGGTGGTGATCGCGGTCGTGGGCATCCGCCTCGGCCTGCTCGGCACGGCGATGTACAGCGTCATCGTGCTGATCGCCATCCTCACGCCGATGATGGCCCCGCCGGTCCTGCGCCTGGCGATGTCCCGGGTGACCCAGACCGACGAGGAACGCCTCCGCGCCGAACAGTCCACCCCCGCCCCCCACCCCGCCCAGCCGCCGGCCCACCCCGAACAACTCCTGGCCTGACCCGCCCTCTACGGGCCCACCGAAGGAAGGTGGGCCCGCGGTCGGTTCTGGTGCGTGACCCGGATCTTCGACTGGCCGTGCGGGCGCAGCTCCCAGTCGTCCATGAAACGGGCGGTGAGGCCGTGCCGTTCGGCCAGCGAGACGAGGGTCTGCGTGCGGTAGTAGAAGTCCTCGCGGAGCACTTGGTGCTCGGTTCCCTCCGTGCGGTCGAAGGTGAAGTCGAAGAAGCCACCCGGGGCCAGCACCCGCCCGACGTTGGCCAGGCACTCGTCGATCACCTCCAGCGGCGAGTGCGAGAAGACGCTGTGGGCGTGGACCACGGTGAACCAGCCCGGGGGCAGGAAGTCGAGCGTCAGGTTCTCGACGAGGGCCAGGTGGGCGAGACGGCCCTGCAGACTCCGGCGGACGAGAGTGCGCTGCGCCTCGACGAGGATGTCCGGCGAGATGTCGATCCCGTAGTAGTGGCCGGGTTCGAGGTAGTCGATGAACCGCCATCCCGCGCGCAGATTCCCGCAGCCGATCTCCAGCATCCGGTCCCGCGGCATCAGGCCGTGCTCGACGAGGTAGTCGAACTGCATCCGTCCGAGCGCCAGCCAGCCGGCCTCCGAGCGACTGCCGACGGCGAGTTCGGGGCTGCGTCCGGTGTCCGAGGCCATGACGGCGCGGTAGTAGGCGACATGGTCACGGTGACGGAGGCCCAACCAGGTGTCCCTCGCCGCGCGGCGCAGGTGGGGAGGGATCCGCCGGGGGTGCCTCAGGGCGTAGCGGAGCTTGTGCCGCAGGGACGACCGGTTCCTCGTCAATTCGGGCTTCGGCATGCCTGACTCCGTGATCCACGACAGCCCCCGCCCGGCAGCGTAACCCGGAGCAGGCCGCACGGCCTGCCCGCCACGTCGGGCGGGATGACCGGGCGGGGCGCAGGGCCTCCGGGTGACAACACGGCATCGCTTGCGGAAAAGCCGTGGACCCGTCCGTGAGATAGCTCACCGGCGGGGTCTTCGACTCCCGTCCGAGGCTGTGCCGTCTCTCACAAGTCCGGACACAACGAGAGACGGGCCCCTGCGGTGACTTCCGTCACCTGCAGAGACCCGTCTCCCAGGAGTGCGCGAGGGGGGAGTTGAACCCCCACGCCCTTGCGGGCACTGGAACCTGAATCCAGCGCGTCTGCCTATTCCGCCACCCGCGCATTGGGTGTGTCTTCCGGTCCCGGCCCTTGTGGGCTGGCCCCTTCCGACATCCAGAACATTAGCACGTCGTACGGGGCGGGTTCACATCCCTTCCCGCACGTCCGGCCGCACCCCGTGACCGGCCCCACAGCGCTCACGCGTTCGTCCGCGTATCAAGGAGAGCCTGTTCACGTATCAACCTCGTACCGGTCCGGGCCATCTCCCCAGGAGGCGGACCGGGTCCACAGCCGGGTGCGGGACACTGGTCCTCGCCCCCCTCTACGATCCATGCCGGGAAGTGTTCCGCGCGGAGGTCCGGGGAGGAGTTCGAAGGGGACCGGCTGGGGGAACCGGCTGATTGCCGGGCGCGTAGATACGATCAGTACGCAGTACCGGCACAACGGCAAGACAGCGCACAGAGCAGGCAACGAAACGGCAGGGACGGAGGAGGTGCCCCATGGGAGTCCTGAAGAAGTTCGAGCAGCGTCTCGAAGGTCTGGTGAACGGCACCTTCGCCAAGGTCTTCAAGTCCGAGGTCCAGCCCGTGGAGATCGCCGGCGCGCTGCAGCGCGAGTGCGACAACAACGCGACCATCTGGAACCGTGACCGGACCGTCGTGCCCAACGACTTCATCGTGGAGCTGAGCGCGCCGGACCACGAGCGCCTCAGCCCCTACTCCGGGCAGCTCGGCGACGAGCTGGCCGGCATGGTGCGCGACTACGCCAAGCAGCAGCGCTACACCTTCATGGGACCGATCAAGGTCAACCTGGAGAAGGCCGACGACCTGGACACCGGCCTGTACCGGGTGCGCTCGCGCACCCTCGCGTCCTCCAGCAGCCAGCAGGCCCCCGCGGCGCCGTCCGGCGGCCGGTCGGCACAGGGCGCCCAGGGCGGCTACGGCTCTCCGCCGGCCCCGCCCGCCGGAGCGCCCCCGATGCCGTCCGCGCCGCCGCCCGGCGCCCGGCCCGGCGGCTACGGCTACCCCCAGCCCGCCACGCAGCGGCCCGCGGCCGCCCCGATGAGCGGCGGGCGCACCCGCTACTGGATCGAGATCAACGGCAGCCGCCACCAGATCTCCCGCCCGACGCTCGTGCTGGGCCGCAGCACCGAGGCGGACGTGCGGATCGACGACCCCGGCGTCTCGCGCCGGCACTGCGAGATCCGGACCGGAACGCCCTCGACGATCCAGGATCTCGGCTCCACCAACGGCATCGTGGTGGACGGGCAGCACACCACCCGCGCTACGCTCCGCGACGGCTCGCGGATCGTCGTGGGCAGCACCACCATCATTTACCGGCAAGCCGAAGGGTGAAGCGGGGGCAATGTCAGAGCTGACCCTCACGGTCATGCGGCTGGGTTTCCTGGCCGTACTGTGGCTGTTCGTGATCGTGGCCGTGCAGGTCATCCGGAGCGACCTGTTCGGTACGCGCGTCACACAGCGCGGATCGCGCAGGGAGGCCGGGCGGCAACAGACGCCGGCCCGGCAGCAGGCCGCGCCCCCGCCCCAGCGCGCCCAGCAGAGCGGCGGAGGCGGCCGGCGCGGCCGCAACGCCCCCAGCAAGCTGGTCGTGACCGAGGGCACACTGACCGGCACCACCGTCGCGCTCCAGGGCCAGACGATCACGCTCGGCCGGGCGCACGACTCCACGATCGTGCTGGACGACGACTACGCCTCCAGCCGCCATGCCAGGATCTACCCGGACCGCGACGGCCAGTGGATCGTCGAGGACCTGGGCTCCACGAACGGCACCTATCTGGACCGGTCCCGGCTGACGACCCCCACACCGATCCCGCTGGGCGCGCCGATCCGCATCGGCAAGACCGTCATCGAGCTGCGGAAGTAGTACGACAATGAGCGAGCGGAGCGAGCACGCAGCGGCAGGCCGCCACCCGGTCTCCGGCGCGCTCCCGACCGGAGGGTGGGCAGTGTGGCTCGACACGACCGGCTGTACCCGGAGCCGACGGGCGAGGTGCGCATGAGTCTGTCACTGCGCTTTGCCGCCGGATCGCACAAAGGCATGATCCGCGAGGGCAACGAGGACTCCGGTTACGCCGGTCCCCGCCTGCTCGCGATCGCAGACGGCATGGGCGGCCAGGCGGCCGGCGAGGTCGCCTCCTCCGAGGTGATCTCCGCCCTGGTCACGCTCGACGACGACGTGCCCGGCTCCGACATCCTCACCTCCCTCGGCGCCGCCGTGCAGCGCGCCAACGACCAGCTGCGCTCCATGGTCGAGGAGGACCCCCAGCTCGAGGGCATGGGCACGACCCTCACCGCCCTGCTGTGGACCGGGCAGCGGCTCGGCCTCGTCCACGTCGGCGACTCCCGCGCCTACCTGCTGCGCGACGGGGTGCTGACCCAGATCACCCAGGACCACACCTGGGTGCAGCGGCTCGTCGACGAGGGCCGGATCACCGAGGAAGAGGCCACCACCCACCCGCAGCGCTCCCTGCTGATGCGCGCCCTCGGCAGCGGCGACCACGTCGAGCCCGACCTGTCCATCCGCGAGGTCCGCGCCGGCGACCGCTACCTGATCTGCTCCGACGGCCTGTCCGGCGTCGTCTCCCCGCAGACGATGGAGGAGACCCTCGCCAGCTACCAGGGCCCGCACGAGACCGTGCAGGAACTGATCCAGCTCGCGCTGCGCGGCGGCGGCCCCGACAACATCACCGTCATCATCGCCGACGTCCTCGACCTGGACACCGGCGACACCCTCGCGGGCCAGCTGTCCGACCAGCCGGTCGTGGTCGGCGCGGTCGCCGAGAACCAGCACCACCTGCACGACAACGGCATCATGCAGACCCCGGCCGGCCGCGCCTCCCACCTCGGCCGCCAGGGCCGTGGGCACGGCGGCGGCGAGTTCGGCCCGCCCGGCTCCGGCGACACCACCGGCTACGTCCCGACCGACGGCTTCGGGGACTACACCGACGAGGACTTCACCAAGCCCCGCAAGCGGCGCTGGCTGAAGAGATCCCTCTACGGCGTCCTGGCCCTCGCCGTCATCGGCGGCGGTCTGTACGGCGGCTACCGGTGGACGCAGACGCAGTACTACGTCGGCGCCAAGGAGGAGCACGTCGCGCTGTACCGCGGGATCAGCCAGGACCTCGCCTGGGTGTCGCTGTCGAAGGTGGAGACGGACCACCCCGAGATCGAACTCAAGTACCTGCCGCCGTACCAGCAGAAGCAGGTGAAGGCGACGATCGCCGAGGGCGGTCTGACGGACGCCCAGTCCAAGGTCCAGGAGCTGGCCGTGCAGGCGTCGGCCTGCAAGAAGGAGTCCGAGCGCCAGGCCGCCGACAGCGCGCACAGCGCCAAGCCCGGCAAGAGCGCGGCGGGCACCACCGGCACCCGTGCCGCCTTCGCCAAGGCCTCCCCGACACCGAACCCGTCGGCGTCCAAGACGTCCCCGACCTCCCCGGGGTCCTCCAAGTCCCCGTCCACGACCCCGTCCGCGACCCCCAGCCCCGGCCCGACTCTCTCGGAGGATGAGCAGAAGGTCGTCTCGCTGTGCGGTAAGCAGTAGGCAAGCCGTGAGAGGCCCTGTCACACGATGAGCAGTACGACAAACTCGCCGACGCACCACACGTCCACCATCGGCGCGATCGGTGCGCCGAGCCGCCGCAACACCGAGCTGGCCCTGCTGGTCTTCGCCGTGGTCATCCCGGTGTTCGCCTACGCCAACGTGGGCCTGGCCATCAACAACCAGGTGCCGGCCGGGCTGCTGGGCTACGGCCTGGGCCTCGGCCTGCTGGCCGGCGTCGCCCATGTCGCCGTACGGAAGTTCGCCCCGTACGCCGATCCGCTGCTGCTGCCGCTGGCCACCCTGCTCAACGGGCTCGGCCTGGTGTGCATCTGGCGGCTGGACCAGTCCAGGCTGCTGCAGGCGATCGGGGTGGCCGGCGGCAAGGCCACCAACCAGCTGCTGTACACGGCCATGGGCATCGCACTGTTCATCGTGGTGCTGATCTTCCTCAAGGATCACAGAGCCCTGCAGCGCTACACCTACATCTCCATGGTGGCCGCGCTGGTCCTGCTGCTGCTTCCGCTGGTCCCGGGCCTCGGCGCCAACGTCTTCGGCGCCAAGATCTGGATCCACATCGGCAGCTTCACCATCCAGCCGGGCGAGTTCGCCAAGATCGTGCTCGCGGTCTTCTTCGCCGGCTACCTGATGGTCAAGCGGGACGCGCTCGCCCTCGCCAGCCGCCGGGTCATGGGCCTCTACCTGCCCCGCGGCCGCGACCTGGGCCCGATCCTCGTCGTCTGGGCGATGTCGATCCTGATCCTGGTCTTCGAGACGGACCTCGGTACGTCGCTGCTGTTCTTCGGCATGTTCGTGATCATGCTGTACGTCGCCACCGAGCGGACCAGCTGGATCGTCTTCGGTCTGCTGATGTCCGCGGTCGGCGCCGTCGGCGTGGCGAGCTTCGAGCCGCACATCCAGACCCGTGTGCAGGCCTGGCTCGACCCGATGCGCGAGTACAAGCTCAGCCGGGTCGTGACCCACGACGGCATCGCGCACTCCGACCAGCTCCAGCAGGCCCTGTGGGCGTTCGGCTCCGGCGGCACCCTCGGCACCGGCTGGGGCCAGGGCCACTCCGAGCTGATCCGGTTCGCCGCGAACTCCGACTTCATCCTCGCCACCTTCGGCGAGGAGCTGGGTCTGGCCGGCATCATGGCGATCCTGCTGATCTACGGCCTGATCGTGGAGCGGGGTGTGCGCACCGCCCTCGCCGCCCGCGACCCGTTCGGCAAGCTCCTCGCCGTGGGCCTGTCCGGCGCCTTCGCGCTCCAGGTGTTCGTCGTGGCCGGCGGTGTGATGGGACTCATCCCGCTGACCGGTATGACCATGCCGTTCCTCGCGTACGGTGGTTCGTCCGTCATCGCCAACTGGGCGCTCATCGGCATCCTGATCCGCATCAGCGACACCGCCCGCCGCCCGGCCCCCGCGCCCGCAGCCAACCCCGACGCCGAGATGACCCAGGTGGTCCGCCCGTCATGAACAAGCCCCTGCGCCGGATCGCGATCTTCTGCGGCCTCCTCGTGCTGGCCCTGCTCATCCGCGACAACTACCTCCAGTACGTCAAGGCCGACTCACTGCGCACCGACACGAACAACCGCCGGGTCGCCATCGAGCGGTACGCGTCCCCGCGCGGCGACATCATCGTCGACGGCAACCCGATAACGGGCTCGGTCGAGGCCAAGAGCGGCGACTTCAAGTACAAGCGCACCTACAAGAACGGGGCCATGTGGGCCCCCGTCACCGGCTACTCCTCGCAGGCCTTCGGCAGCAGCCAGCTGGAGAAGCTCGACGACGGCATCCTCACCGGCAACGACGACCGGCTCTTCTTCCGCAACACCCTGGACATGCTCACGGGCAAGACGAAGCAGGGCGGCAACGTCGTCACCACCCTCAACGCGGCCGCGCAGAAGGCCGCGTTCAGCGGTCTGCAGCAGCAGGGCGGCAAGGGCGCGGTCGTCGCCCTGGAGCCGTCCACCGGCAAGATCCTCGCCCTGGCCTCCTACCCGTCGTACGACCCGTCGTCCTTCGCGGGCAACTCCACGGACAAGGACTCCAAGGCCTGGGACAGCCTGCAGAAGGGGAAGGACCCCGCCGACCCGATGCTGAACCGGGCCCTGCGCGAGACCTACCCGCCGGGCTCCACCTTCAAGGTGGTCACCGCGGCGGCCGCGCTGGAGAACGGCAAGTACAGCTCGGCCGACCAGCCGACCGACTCGCCGCTGCCGTACGTCATGCCGGGCACCAGGACCGAGCTGAAGAACGAGGGCAACATCCCCTGCAAGAACGCGACCATGCGGATCGCGCTCCAGTACTCCTGCAACACCGTCTTCGGCAAGATCGGCGCCGACCTCGGCAACGAGAAGATGCTGGCCGAGGCCAAGAAGTTCGGCTTCGACTCGGAGCAGTTCACCCCGGTCCGCTCCAACGCCTCGGTCTTCTCCGACAACATGAACCAGTCGCAGACCGCGCTGTCCTCCATCGGCCAGTACAACACCGCCGCCACCCCGCTGCAGATGGCCATGATCGCCTCCGCGGTCGCCGATGACGGCAAGCTGATGAAGCCGTACATGGTCGACGAGCTCCAGTCCTCCAATCTGGACCCGGTCGTGAAGACCAAGCCGGAGGAGATGAGCCGGCCGCTGTCGCCGCAGAACGCGCAGATCCTGCAGTCGATGATGGAGACCGTCGTCAAGCAGGGCACCGGTACGCACGCCCAGATCAACGGCGCCACCGTCGGCGGCAAGACCGGTACCGCCCAGCACGGTGTGGCGAACAGCGCAAACCCCTACGCGTGGTTCATCTCGTATGCCAAGCTTCCCGACGGCAGCTCGCCGGTCGCGGTGGCCGTGGTCGTCGAGGACGAGAGCGCCAACCGCGACGACATCTCCGGCGGCGGCCTGGCCGCGCCGATCGCGAAGAACGTGATGGAGGCAGTCATCAACTCCAAGAAGTGAGACCCCCATCACATCGCCTTCACATCGATGCACGTTGCGATACCGGTCCTGTATCGGGTTCCGGGCTTGGCCAGGTCATACAAAGCGAGCCGGGTACCGTAGGCCCGGACGGCAGCCTCGGTCGCGCATCGACGTGACGGCCGGGACCGACGGAGAGGGCTGGTAGGTAGCTATGGAAGAGCCGCGTCGCCTCGGCGGCCGGTACGAGCTGGGCCACGTGCTCGGCCGTGGTGGCATGGCGGAGGTCTACCTCGCGCATGACACCCGCCTCGGCCGCACCGTGGCGGTGAAGACGCTGCGCGCCGACCTCGCGCGCGATCCGTCCTTCCAGGCCCGGTTCCGCCGGGAGGCCCAGTCGGCCGCCTCGCTCAACCATCCCGCGATCGTCGCTGTCTACGACACGGGCGAGGACTACATCGACGGGGTCTCCATCCCGTACATCGTGATGGAGTACGTCGACGGGTCCACCCTGCGTGAGCTGCTGCACAGCGGCCGCAAGCTCCTGCCGGAGCGTGCCATGGAGATGACCATCGGCATCCTCCAGGGCCTGGAGTACGCCCACCGCAGCGGCATCGTCCACCGCGACATCAAGCCGGCCAACGTCATGCTGACCCGCAACGGCCAGGTCAAGGTGATGGACTTCGGCATCGCCCGCGCCATGGGCGACTCCGGCATGACCATGACCCAGACCGCGGCGGTCATCGGCACGGCCCAGTACCTCTCTCCCGAGCAGGCCAAGGGCGAGCAGGTGGACGCCCGCTCGGACCTCTACTCCACGGGCTGCCTCCTCTACGAGCTCCTGACGGTCCGCCCGCCCTTCGTCGGCGACTCCCCGGTGGCCGTGGCGTACCAGCACGTCCGCGAGGAGCCCCAGCCGCCGTCCGTCTTCGACCCCGAGATCACCGCCGAGATGGACGCGATCGTCCTGAAGGCGCTGGTCAAGGACCCGAACTACCGCTACCAGTCGGCCGACGAGATGCGCGCCGACATCGAGGCGTGCCTGGACGGCCAGCCGGTCGCGGCCACGGCCGCGCTCGGCGCCGTCGGCTACGGCGGTTACCCGGACGACCAGCCGACCACGGCCCTCCGTCAGGATGCGGGCGCCGGAGCGACCACCATGCTCCCGCCCATGAACCCCGACGACGGCGGCTACGGCTACGACGACCGCCCCGACCGCCGGCGCCAGCAGCCGAAGAAGTCCAACACCTCCACGATCCTCCTGGTGGTCGCGGGCGTCCTCGTCCTGGTCGGCGCCATCCTGATCGGCAAGTGGGCGTTCAGCGGCCACAGCGCGGACGGCCAGGTGCCGGTGCCGAACTTCGTCGGGCAGACGGTCAAGGGCGCCCAGGGCATGGCCGACAACGTCGACCTGAAGGTGACGGTCGCCACCCGGAAGCCCTGCGACAACCAGCCCAAGGGCAGCGTCTGCGACCAGGACCCGAGCGCCAAGACGAACGTCGCCAAGGGCACCACGATCAACCTGACGGTGTCCACGGGCGCCCCGAAGGTCACCGTGCCGGACGTCCGCGGCATCCAGTTCGACCAGGCCGAGACCCAGCTCACGGACAAGGGCTTCAAGGTCGACCAGAAGACCGTCGTGTCGACCCAGACCCCGGGCGTCGTCACCGACCAGAACCCGGAGGGCGGCTCCAGCAGGCAGAAGGGCACCGTGATCACCCTCACCGTCGCCAAGGCGGAGGACAAGGTCACCGTCCCCACCGACGTCATCGGCAAGTCCTGCGACGACGCCAAGGCCGAACTGACCCAGCTGGGTCTGGTGCCGACCTGCAACGACACCCCCACCAACAACCCGGACGACAACGGCAAGGTCCTCTCGACCGCCCCGGCGGCGGGTCAGCAGCTCGCCAAGAACACGCCCATCGCGGTCAACGTCGGCAAGGTCCAGGGCCAGCAGCCGGGGCAGGTGCCGAACGTCGTGGGCCGGACCCTGAAGGAAGCCCAGCAGATCCTGCAGCAGAGCGGCTTCAACCAGATTCAGGTCACCGGCCCGAACGACGACAAGGCCCGGGTCATCACCCAGACACCGCCGCAGGGCACCCAGGGTGATCCGGCCAGCACCCAGATCGCCCTCACCACCGTGGACCTCGGCGGCGGCAACAACGGCGGCGACAACGGCGGCACCCAGCTCTTCGGCGGCACCGGCTGACGCTCCCCCCGTACGAAGGAACCCCGGCGCTTCCCAGAAGCGCCGGGGTTTCTCGTTGTGCCACGCCGTGGCCGCGCCGGGACCGTCAGCGCAGCTCCGCCGGAGGGGTGCGGTCGCTGTTCACCTTCTCCACGCGGACCAGTTCGCCCCAGACGATGTAGCGGTACAGGGAGGTGTAGACGGGGGTGCAGGTCGTCAGGGTGATGTAGTGGCCGGGCTTCTTGACGCCCGCCTCCCCGGGGACCGCCGTGAGCACCTTGACGTCGTACTTCGAGGTCTCGGGGAGGATCGAGAAGACCTTGTAGACGTACCAGTCGTCCCGGGTCTCGAAGACGATCGGGTCGCCCTTCCTTATCTTGTCGATGTTGTGGAACTTCGCGCCGTGGCCGTCGCGATGGGCGGCGAGGGCGAAGTTGCCGTCCTTTCCGGTCATGGGGAGCGCGGCCTTGACCGGGTCGGTGTAGTAGCCGGCCACGCCGTCGTTGAGGACGTCCGTGCCCGTGCCCTTCTCGACCAGGACCGCGCCGTTCCTCATCGCCGGCACGTGCAGGAAGCCGATGCCGTCCTTGGTGTCCAGCGCGCCGGGGCCGGAGTCCGTGGCCTGCGCCCACTGCCGGCGGACCTTGTCGGCCTCGTTGTCCGCCTTGCGGTCCGCTATCACGTTCGTCCACCACAGGGAGTAGACGACGAAGAGGCCGAGCAACACACCGGAGGTGATGAGGAGTTCACCGAAGACGCTCACCGCCGTCGCGATCCTGCCCGGACGCCGGCGGCCCTCTGCCGGCTGCGGGGCGGACGCGCCCGTGTGTGCTTCGGTCTCGTCGGCGGTCGCTGCCACGTTGTCTCTGCCCTTACTCGATGAGCGCGTCCGGCTTGCCCTTGCTGCGCGGGCGTTCCTCGACCATCTTGCCCCAGACGATCAGCCGGTACTTGCTGGTGAACTCCGGTGTGCAGGTGGTCAGGGTGATGTACCGGCCGGGCTCGGTGAAACCCGAACCCCTGGGGACGGGGTCCAGCACGCTGGTGTTGGACGGCGAGGTGACCGGCAGCGTCGAGGTCACCTTGTACACGAAGTACGTGTCCTGCGTCTCGACCACGACCGCGTCGCCGGGTGTCAGCCTGTTGATGTACCGGAACGGCTCACCGTGGGTGTTGCGGTGCGCCGCGAGACCGAAGTTGCCGGTCCTGGCGTCGGGCATCGCCGTCTTCAGCGCGCCCTCGCTGTAGTGCCCGACCATGCCCTTGTCGAGCACCTTGGCGTTGCTGACGCCCTCCGCGATCGGCGCGACGACGTCCAGCTTGGGGATGTGCAGGATGGCGAAGCCCTGTCCCGGGGCGAAGACACCGGGGTTGCGCTTGCCGCTCGCCCAGTCGTCCTGGAGCTGATGAGTCTCGCTGCCGGCCTGTGCGTGCGCGCGGACGTTGGTCCACCACAGCTGGTAGGTGACGAACAGCAGCATCAGCACACCGGTGGTGATGAACACCTCGCCGATCGCGCGGCTCGCCAGCACGGCCGGGCTCGGCTTCGCCAGCCGCGCCTGCCGCCGGGCCTCCACCCGGGACAGCGGCCGCTGCGGGTCCCGTCTTCCCGGGGAGGCCGTCGTCTCGCGGGCGCCATGACGCCCGCCGCGCCGCTTGGCGGCCTTTCTGCGGGCCGCCCGGCCTCCGGGTGTGGTTCCGGTGGCGGCGGAGACCGGCGAGGCCCCAGAGGCCCGTGTGGCGCCGCTCTCCGGGCCCGTCGACGCCGGGTCGGGGATCCGCAGCGCCATCGTCTCGTCGTCGGCGGGCGGCAGCGGCATGGTCATGTCCCCCGCGTACGGGGGCCGGCCACCGCCGTAGGGCGCACCGGCGTGGGACTCGTACGGGCTCTCGCCGCCGTAGAAGTCCTCGCGCTCGGGGCGCACCGCGGTCACGCCGTGGACCTGCCCACCACCGGGGCGAGCCCCGCCGACCTCGCCACGGCACCCTGGTCGCCGCATTCCTCCAGCCAGTTGGCCAGCATCCGGTGCCCGTGCTCCGTCAGCACCGACTCGGGGTGGAACTGCACGCCCTCGACGAGGAGTTCACGGTGGCGCAGGCCCATGATGATGCCGTCGTGGGTACGGGCGGTCACTTCCAGCTCGGCCGGTACCGTCGCGGGCTCGGCCGCGAGGGAGTGGTAGCGGGTGGCCGTGAAGGGGGAGGGCAGACCGGCGAAGACGCCCTTGCCCTCGTGCTCGACGAGCGAGGTCTTGCCGTGCAGCAGCTCGGGCGCCCGGTCCACCACACCGCCGTACGCCACCTGCATGGACTGCATGCCGAGGCAGACGCCGAAGACCGGCACCCGGGTGGCCGCGCAGTGGCGGACCATGTCCACGCACACGCCCGCCTCCTCCGGCGTCCCCGGGCCGGGCGAGAGCAGCACGCCGTCGAAGCCGTCCTGCGCGTGCGCGGTCGACACCTCGTCGTTGCGCAGCACCTCGCACTCGGCGCCCAGCTGGTACAGGTACTGGACCAGGTTGAAGACGAAGCTGTCGTAGTTGTCGACGACGAGAATCCGCGCACTCACTGGTTGTCCACCGTCACATCGTTGAAGGGCAGCAGCGGTTCGGCCCACGGGAAGACGTACTGGAAGAGGATGTAGATCACGGCCAGGACCAGGACGAGGGAGAGCAGCGCCTTCATCCATGCGTTTCCCGGCAGATGCCGCCAGATCCAGCCGTACATGCCGTCCCTTCCGTATCCCTACGGCACCAGACCCACGCCGTACGTCACCAGACTAACGGCGCAGAGCCCTCGGTTCGCCTGCCTCCACAGGCTGTGTGGAATCCAGATGCGCCCAGACGATCAGCCGGTGACTGTGGCCCCATTCCGGATCGCACGTGGTCAGCGTCAGATACCGGCCCGGGCGCGTGTACCCGGACTTACGTGGCACAGGGTCGATCACCTCAACGTCGCTCGGAACTGTTTTGTAGGGCCCTTTGTCGATCCGATACGTGAACCATGTCGTTCCGTCCGTGAGCACCACGGCGTCACCGGGCCGCAGTTCCGGGAAGTCCTTGAACGGGTCGCCGTACGTCCGCCGGTGGCCGGCCACCGCGAAGTTGCCCTCCTGGCCGAGCCGCGCGGTGCCCGCGTAGTGGGCGAGGCCCTTCGCCAGCACGTCCCGGCCGGTGCCCTCCAGCACGGGCTTGTTCCACGTGAAACCGAGTCGCGGGATGTACATGATCGCGAAGGGCCTGCCGTAGTGGTACGGCGCCGGCTCCGGAACGGCCGCCGAGGCGCCCTGACCCGCCGTGGGCCGCACGCTCCCCGTGGACCACTGCCGGTGCAGCTGGTCGATCTGGTCGGTCATCGCGCCGTCGGCCCGCACTCCCGTCCAGAACAGCAAGTAGACGACGAAGAGCACGATCAGGCTGCCGACGGTGATGCACAGTTCGCTGAAGGTCCTCAGGATCAGGCGCACCGGCGGCTCCTGGGCGGACGGCTACTGCACGGGCTTCGCGTAGTGCAGATCCACTGTGCCGGAGTAGCCGGGGAGAGTCACCGTTCCGTCGTCGGTGACTTTCCAGCCGAGGCCGTAGACATTCACGTAGACCATGTAGGTCTGGATCGCCTTGCTCGCCGCGAGCGTCTGCTGGAGTCTGCCCGGGTCCCCGATCGCGGTGATCTTGTACGGCGGTGAGTAGACGCGGCCCTGGAGGATCAGGGTGTTGCCCACGCAGCGCACCGCGCTGGTGGAGATCAGCCGCTGGTCCATGACCTTGATCCCCTTGGCGCCGCCCTGCCACAGGGCGTTCACCACGGCCTGCAGGTCCTGCTGGTGGATGACCAGGTAGTCGGGCTGCGGCTCGGGGTAGCCGGGGAGCTTGGCGGTGGCGTTGGGCGGGGCGTCGTTGAGGGTGACCGTGACGGCCCGGCCGGTGAGCCGCTGGGTGCCCGCGCTGTTCTCCAGCCCGGCGAGCCGCCGGTCCTGGGCCTTGGTGCTGCCGTCGTCGCTCTCCGCGAGGGACTCCACGCTGTCGCGCACGGACGCGTTGGACTCGTCCAGGTCCTTGTTCTTGCGGCTGCGCTGCTGGATCAGGTCGGACAGCTTCAGCAGGGAGCCGTCCTGGCGGATGTCGGTTCCCTTGGCCGTGTCGAAGCTGGTGAAGAAGATGAGCCCCGCGAGGGCGAAGACGGCCGCCGTGAGGATCCGCACCGGCCGGAAACGCAGCCTGCGGCCCGGACCGGAGCCCATTGCTCCCGTCCCGGGGGAGTCGGCAGAATTGCTCAACGTACCCTTATCTCCTTCGGCGCCGCGGAAGCACTACGCTAACGGACGCCCGGGGGAGCACACAGAGTCGTCATGTTGGCCCTTTGTACGCTGCCCCGAGTCCGACCCAGTTATCTGCGCGGCCACGCAGCGCATCGACAGGAGAGACCCTCGTGCCGAAGTCACGTATCCGCAAGAAGGCCGACTACACGCCGCCGCCGGCGAAGCAGGCGCAGGCGATCAAGCTGAACAGCCGCGCCTGGGTCGCGCCCGTCATGCTGGCCATGTTCGTCATCGGGCTGGCCTGGATCGTCGTCTTCTACGTGACCGACGGCTCGCTGCCCATCGACGCGCTCGACAACTGGAACATCGTGGTCGGCTTCGGCTTCATCGCCGCCGGGTTCGGTGTCTCCACGCAGTGGAAGTAGAGCGGCCGGGCGTAGCTCTGCCCACGGCTGTCCGCTGAGTTATCCACAGGCCTGAGGTCATTTCCACACCCCCCTGGGGAAAAGACTACGATCTGTGGATAACTCATCGAGTGTTGACGCCGGTGTGACTGCCCTACCGGCACTCAGACACCCGTTCGCCCCCTGTCCGACCTGCGCAAACACATCCGAGCGGCAGGGGGCGCAGCTGAGGCCGCACCATATGCACAAGATCCGCCACCCGCTGTGGACAACAGAGCGGAATCAGGTGAGCTGAGTCGTCCTGACCAGGACGAGAACGGCCACCACGGCGAGTACGAACGCACAGGTGCCGTACTGGACGAGGGTCCGTTTGTTCCGCGGGGCGTGCACCATGGCGTACCCCGTGACGACACCCGCGACCAGGCCGCCGATGTGCGCCTCCCAGGCGATGTTGAAGCCCGGCGCGAAGGTGATGATCAGGTTCACCACCAGCAGCGCGATGAGCGGCCGCAGGTCGTAGTTGAGCCGGCGCATGAGCACGCCCGTGGCGCCGAACAGGCCGAAGATCGCTCCGGAGGCGCCGAGCGAGGGCACGTTGGGTTCGGCGATCAGATAGGTCAGCGCGCCGCCCGCCAGCCCCGAGACGAAGTACAGGGTGAGATAGCGAGCGCGGCCGAGCGCCGCCTCCAGGGGGCCGCCGATCCACCACAGGCTGAGCATGTTGAACAGAATGTGGGTGTAGTTGGCGGGGGCATGCAGGAACATCGCCGTGATCAGGCGGTAGTACTGGCCCGCCGCGACGCCCTGCACGCCGTGGAGCAGGGGCGTGGTGGCCTGACCGATCAGCTCGAAGCGGTCGGTGAAGCGGTCGCCGGCGGCGAGCTGGGCCAGGAAGACGGCGAGGTTGACGCCGATGAGGATCTTGGTGACCAGCCGGGGATCCGCCGTCATGGTGCCGCCGGCGACCGTACGCGGCCGGGTCGCCCGCGGAGCGGGTCCGGTGGCGGAGCCGCCGCGGACGCAGTCGGGGCACTGGAAGCCGACGGAGGCGCTGACCATGCACTCGGGGCAGATGGGGCGTTCGCAGCGGGTGCAGCGCACGCCGGTCTCGCGGTCCGGGTGCCGGTAGCACCCGGGCAGGCTCCGGGCGTCCTGTGCGCTGCTTGCGGCCTGCTCCATCAGATCCCCTTGGTCGTCGTGGCACTCCCCCGGCAAATACCCCGCCCCGCTCATCCTTACGGACGAGCGGGGCGTTTGGTTCCCCGCGGGACGTTCCGGCGGAGCCGGTCTCCCGCGTACGGCGTACCGAGCGGCGGGCTCAGCCCTCGCGGCTCTCGACGACGACCGACTCGATGACGACGTCCTTGGCCGGACGGTCGTTGCGACCGGCGGTGGCCACGCCCGCGATGGCGTCGACGACCTTCTGGCTGGCCGGGTCCGTGACCTCGCCGAAGATGGTGTGCTTGCGATTCAGCCAGGTGGTGGGGGCCACGGTGATGAAAAACTGCGAGCCGTTGGTGCCCGGGCCGGCGTTGGCCATGGCCAGCAGGTAGGGCTTGTTGAAGGACAGGTCGGGGTGGAACTCGTCCTCGAACTTGTAGCCCGGGCCGCCGATGCCGGAGCCCAGCGGGTCGCCGCCCTGGATCATGAAGCCGCTGATGACCCGGTGGAAGATCGTGCCGTCGTAGAGCCGGGCGTTGCTCTTCACCCCGGTCTCCGGGTGGGTCCACTCGCGCTCGCCCTGGGACAGCTCGACGAAGTTCTTGACCGTGACCGGCGCGTGGTTCGGGAACAGCCGGACCTCGATGTCGCCGTGGTTGGTCTTCAGGGTGGCGTAAAGCTGCTCAGCCACGATCTGCCTTCCGTTGTCTTCCTGTGACCCTCCGATCCTCGCACGGCCCGGCTCGTGCGTCGCTCGTCGGCCATGAGTTCCACCGGAAGGCAGCGCCGGGCGGCGATTCGTGGCAGTGTCGACGACAAGCTCCTGTTGCCCGGAATCGAGCGGGAAGAGCGATCGGCACCCATATGCCCGCCCTCGCATGCCGCGCAGGCCGTTGGCAGGCATGATCCGTAAAAGGGTGGAAAGTCGAATTACCGTACGCCACCGAGGAGGAGGAACCCGTGACCCGCATCGACAGCGTGCGCGCCGCGACCGGCTCGGCGAAGGACAGCGTGCTGCACGCCGCGGAAGTGGTGGCGCCCTACGCCGACACGGCCAAGGAGCGTGCCGCGCATTACGCGCAAGAGGCACGCGTACGGCTGGCGCCCGTGGTGTCGCAGGCCGCTGAGCAGGCCCGCGTGCAGTACGACGCCCGGCTCGCCCCGCGCCTGGAACAGGCCCGCACCCATGTGCCGCCGATGGTCGACGAGGCCGCCGTCCGCACTCGCAAGGCTGCCCGGCAGGCGGCCGACTATTCGCGTCCGAAGATCGAGCAGGCGGTGGCCGCGGCCGCTCCGGTGGCGGACGAGGCCACCGCGCGGGGCGCCGCCGCTCTGGCCGCGCTGCGCGGCAACGTCTCGGCGAAGGACATCCAGAAGCTGGCCCGGCGGAATCGGCGCAGGTCCCGTGCCGGCCGGGCCGCGAAGCTGCTGGCGATGGCGGCCCTCCTGACGGGCGGCGCCGTCGCGGTCTGGAAGTGGTGGGACAAGCAGGCCAATCCCGACTGGCTGGTCGAGCCGCCGGCCGCGACGGAGGTCCCCGAGACAGGCCGCCTGAGTTCGGTGGACGGCACCGGCACCTCGGTGCTGGACCCGGAGGTCCAGGCCAAGCAGGCCGAGGAGGACTCCGCCGACCGCGACGAGGAGGAGTGACGGTCCTGTTCCACGCGGGCACCGAACGGGCCGTGGGACGGGCGGCCCGGCACGGGTGTCGCGGTGTCCGCCGTCGCGGTCACGACCCTGTGGGTC
>NZ_JBSGDB010000112.1:0-21380 GCF_053602155.1 Streptomyces sp. NPDC004561 | reverse complement strand
GCGTGACCACACCGTCCTCCAGGGGAGGCAGCGTGGCCGGGTCTATCGCCCGGACGAGCCGGGTGAACTCCTTCAGCGTGAAGGTGCGCAGGCCCCCCGAGCCGCCCCCCGTCGCTCCCGAGGACGACATCCCCGAGGACGACGACCCCGACCTGGACGAGTCGGCCCTGTCCGGCCACGAACTGATCGTGCGGGAGCTGGGGGCGACCGTGGTGGAGGAGTTCTCGAACGAGTAGGGAGGGCCGCCCTCCCATGTGCCCGGGCGAGAGGCCCTTCCGGTGCCATTGGTAGGAACGCACAGCTTCCCCGGGCCCCGGCCTTCGGCGACCTTGCCAGTAGGCTGACCCCCGTGAAGGTCCTCGTCATCGGCAGCGGCGCCCGCGAACACGCCCTGTGCCGCTCCCTGTCCCTCGATCCCGACGTCACCGCGCTGCACTGCGCCCCCGGCAACGCCGGCATCGCCGAGGTGGCCGAGCTGCACCCGGTCGACGCGCTCGACGGCACGGCGGTGGCCGCGCTGGCCACCGGCCTCGGCGCCGAGCTGGTCGTCGTCGGCCCGGAGGCCCCGCTGGTCGCCGGGGTGGCCGACGCCGTCCGCGCGGCGGGCATCCCGGTGTTCGGCCCGTCCGGGCAGGCCGCCCGGCTGGAGGGGTCCAAGGCCTTCGCCAAGGACGTCATGGCCGCGGCCGGGGTGCCGACCGCCCGGTCGTACGTCTGCGCCACCGCCGAGGAGGCCGCCGAGGCCCTCGACGCCTTCGGCGCCCCCTACGTCGTCAAGGACGACGGACTGGCCGCCGGCAAGGGCGTCGTCGTCACCTCCGACCTGGAGGTCGCCAAGGCGCACGCGGCCGCGTGCGAGCGCGTGGTGATCGAGGAGTTCCTCGACGGGCCCGAGGTGTCCCTGTTCGCCGTCACCGACGGCGAGACCGTCGTCCCGCTGCAGCCCGCGCAGGACTTCAAGCGGGCCCTCGACGGCGACGAGGGTCCGAACACCGGTGGCATGGGCGCCTACTCGCCGCTGCCCTGGGCCGACCCCAAGCTGGTCGACGAGGTGCTCCAGACCGTGCTGCAGCCGACGGTGGACGAGCTGCGGCGTCGCGGCGCCCCGTTCTCCGGCCTGCTCTACGCCGGTCTGGCGATCACCGGCCGCGGGGTGCGGGTCATCGAGTTCAACGCCCGCTTCGGCGACCCCGAGACCCAGGTCGTGCTGGCCCGTCTGAGTACTCCGCTGGCCGGTCTCCTGATGGCCGCCGCCACCGGCAACCTCGCGGACCTGCCGCCCCTGCGCTGGAGCGAGGAGGCGGCCGTCACCGTCGTCGTCGCCTCGCACAACTACCCCGGCGCCCCGCGCACCGGCGACCCGATCACCGGTCTGGACGAGGTGGCCGCCGAGGACGCCCCGCACGCCTACGTGCTGCACGCCGGGACCCGGCGGGACGGCGAGGCGGTCGTCAGCGCGGGCGGACGCGTGCTGTCCGTCACGGCCACCGGCGAGGACCTGACCGAGGCGCGCGAGCGGGCGTACCGGGCGGTGGGGCGGATCCGGCTCGACGGCTCGCAGCACCGCACGGACATCGCGGCGAAGGCGGCCGCAGGCGCCTGACCTGCCCGCACACCCCCCAGGCCCCGGACCCTCATCCGGGGCCTGATCTTTGCTTTCTGTCACCCAGCTATGACCAAAGCCATTCCATCGGGTGAGCAATCGTCCATCCGGCTGACGTGGGCCAGGGCCCCAACTATGGTGCCGCGCAAGCGTTCCGGCACTTGGCCCACCGGCATTGCGTTGTCAGTGGTGGGTGCCACAGTGGGGGAGTGAGCAGCACCAGGACAGGCCGCCATCGGCAGGGAGGGGGTGAGGTCGGCACGTGACCGGAATCGGAGTGGAAGCGGGCGCGCAGGCCGCGCGCTCCCGGGCCCTCGGGGTGTTGCGGGTCCGGGGCCGGGCACTGGGCGTGGCCGTGCTGCCCGCGGCCGCCGCGGTGATCCTGCTGGCCGGGGGTTCCACCGGCCACCTCGTCGGTCCGGGCTGGGACGCCGCCCGCTGGGCGGTGGGCGTGCTCGCCGTGCTGGTGCTGCTGGCCGCCGCCGGGATGGCGCTGGTCGTCGCCCGGGCCCGCCCCGCCGTCAGTCCCACGGTGCCGGTCCCGGAGGGGTCCGCCCCGGACCTGTACCGGATGGTGCGCGACCTCGCCGACCGCCTGGACGTGCCGGCGCCCTCGGCGATAGCGCTCACCCCGGACTGCGACAGCTGGCTGGAGGACCGCACCCATTCGGCCCACGGCCCGCCCCCGCGCCCCGCGCCCGACGAGCTGGCGGGTCCCGGCCCCCGCGCCCACCGCCGCACCCCCGTCGCACCGGTCCTCGTCATCGGCTCCCCCTTCCTGTGGTGGATGCGGGTCGGTGAGCTGCGCGCGGTCCTCGCCCCGGTCATCGCCGGTACGGGCCCCTCGGCGCACCCGGACATAGCCGCCGCCCGCCGCTTCGTGCGCGGGCTGGACGCGACGGTGGCGGTCGCCGCCACCCCCGGCCGCTGCCCGCTGACCCGCGGGGTGTGCGCGGCCCTCGGATGGGTGGCCAGGCTGCTGCTGCGCGGCTGCCGGGAGCACGCGGCGCAGATGGAGCGCGGGGTCGCCGCGGCGGCGGCCGAGCGCGCGCAGGGGGTGGACTACGGCCTGCGGATCGTCGCCCAGGAGCAGGTCGGCCTCGCCTACGCGGGCTGGGACCGGCTGCTGACCCGGGTCGCCCTGCCCGCCTGGCGCATGGGCCGCTGGCCCTCCCGGCTGGACGCGGGCGTGGTGGCCGCCCTCACCGAGCTGTCCCGGCGCGACCGCCTCGCCGAGGGCTTCGCCTCCCGCCTCGGCGAGCGCCCCGCCTGCGACCTGCTGGAGGAGCCCGGCGCGGTGGACGAGGCGGCCTCGCTGCTCGCCGCCCGCCTCTTCCACGGCGGCCCCGCGGAGTGCGGCCCCGACTGGGCGCCGGTGGACTGGCAGGCGTATCCGGAGGAGGTCGTGGACCGCACCTGGCGTGCGAACGCGGCCCGCCTGCACCGCGTCCTCGACTCCCTCGGCGTCCGCCCCGCCCCGAACCCCGCGGCCCCCGCCTCCGGCGCCCCCACCCTGGCCCGTGTCCTGGACCACCTCACCGAGCCGGCCGGCCCCCTGGCGCACCGGGCCGGGCCGGTCTACGAGGACGAGGACGCCGACCCCGGCACCGAGCGCAGCGCCGCCCTGGCCGCCGGACTGAGCGCGGAACTGGCCAGGGAGGAGGCCGCCGTGCCGAGGGGCGCCACCGCGGCCGGGCAGAGCCCGGCCGGCGCCCTGTGGGACGACGGCGGACTTCCGCTGGTCCCCCTGCAGCCCCCGCGCACCGCCCGTGAACTGCTCGCCGACCACGTCACGGCCATGGTGTGCTGCGCGGCCGTCGACACCGCGGGCGGGGTCCCCGGCCTGGACTGGCTGGACGGCCCGTCGCTGCTGCTGCACGGTGAGAGGGCGGCCGATCTGACGCCCAAGGTGCTGAGCCTGATCGAGGAAGGGGACCCGGGCCCGCTGCGTGACTGGCTGGCCGCCTCCGGCATACGCCCGGAGAAGCCGGTCCGGCTCGTCTAACGGGAGCTGTGTCTTCCACTTCAGGTCAATTCGCAACGAGTAGTGACCGAGCCCGTGCGTTATGTGATGTGCTGGGAGCGACCACGCACCTGGCAAGGGCGTACGACATACGACAGCACGGCCGACCACCGCGACGCGCCAGGAGCACATCGAGCACGGCGAGCACCACCGAGACAGGACGACACGGGGGTATCGAGGGAGGGGAGCGACCATGGCCTCGGACCACATCCGCCGCTGGGAGTCCGGAGCACTCGCGCACGCCGTCACGGACCCCTTCGGTCAGGGCCCGGTGCCCTGGCTGCGCGGCAGTGAGACCTACTTCGACGACACCGGTCACGTCGTGCCCTGGTACGTCGACGCCGGCGCCCCGCAGCACACCACGGGAGCCGCGCGCGTCCCCGCGCCGCGCGCCTCCTCCGGCGGCCCCCGCTCGGCCGACGACGTGCACCGGCAGATCAAGGGCTTCACCTCCACCGGCGCGGTCGCGCCCGGCTCGGCGATCGACTTCCACGTCACGGTCGACCCGCCGCAGGAGTTCGGCGTCGACATCTACCGGATCGGCCACTACGCCGGGGACGGCGCCGCCAAGATCACCAACAGCCCCCGGCTCTCCGGCATCGTCCAGCCCCGGCCGCTGACCGCCGACCGCACCGTCTCCTGTCACCACTGGTGGCTGTCCTGGCGGCTCCAGGTGCCCGCCACCTGGGACATCGGCGCCTATGTGGCCGTCCTGACCACCGCCGACGGCTACCGCTCCCATGTGCCGTTCACGGTCCGCGACGACCGCCCCGCCGATCTGCTCCTGCTGCTGCCCGACATCACCTGGCAGGCGTACAACCTGTACCCGGAGGACGGCCGCACCGGCGCCAGCCTCTACCACGCCTGGGACGAGCGGGGCCGGCTGCTCGGCGAGGGGGACGCGGCGACCACGGTGTCGTTCGACCGCCCGTACGCGGGCGCGGGCCTGCCGCTGCACGTCGGGCACGCCTACGACTTCATCCGCTGGGCCGAGCGCTACGGCTACGACATCGCCTACGCCGACGCCCGCGATCTGCACGCCGGCCGTGTGGACCCGGCCCGCTACCGGGGCCTGGTCTTCCCCGGCCACGACGAGTACTGGACCGTGCCGATGCGCCGCACGGTCGAGCAGGCCCGCGACCGCGGCACCTCACTGGTCTTCCTGTCCGCCAACACCATGTACTGGCAGGTGGAGCTGGGCCCCTCCCCGTCCGGCGTCCCGGACCGGCTGCTGACCTGCCGCAAGCGCAGGGGCCCCGGAAAGCCGGTGCTGTGGCGGGAGATCGACCGGCCCGAGCAGCAGCTGATCGGCATCCAGTACGCGGGCCGCGTACCCGAGCCGCACCCGCTGATCGTCCGCAACGCCGGCCACTGGCTGTGGGAGGCCACCGGCGCGCACGAGGGCGACGAGATCGAGGGCATGGTCGCGGGCGAGGCCGACCGGTACTTCCCGCGCACCCCGCTGCCCGAGCACGAGGAGCGCGTCCTGCTCGCCCACTCCCCCTACACCGACGGCGACGGCGTCCCGCGCCACCAGGAGACCTCCCTGTACCGGGCCCCCTCCGGCGCCTGGGTGTTCGCCTCCGGCACCTTCGCCTGGTCCCCGGCCCTGGACCGCCCCGGCCATGTGGACCCCCGTGTCCAGCGCGCCACGGCGAATCTGCTGGACCGTATCTGCAAACGCGACTGACCGCCGACGGGCCGCGGCGCACCCCCTGGCCGAAACCGATCACCCCCATAAGGGAGAATCGAGGCACTTGGACAGAACCACGGGGAGGAACCGTGTCCGGATTCGTAGAAAAGCCCGAGCCGATCCAGGTTCCGGGCCTGGTGCACCTGCACACCGGAAAGGTGCGCGAGCTGTACCAGAACGAGGCGGGCGACCTCGTGATGGTCGCCAGCGACCGCATGTCCGCCTACGACTGGGTGCTGCCCACGGAGATCCCCGACAAGGGCCGCATCCTCACCCAGCTCTCCCTGTGGTGGTTCGACCAGCTGCGCGACCTGGCCCCCAACCATGTGATCAGCACCGAGCTGCCCGAGGGCGCCCCCGCCGAATGGGCGGGCCGCACGCTCGTCTGCAGGTCGCTGAAGATGGTCCCGGTCGAGTGCGTGGCCCGCGGCTACCTCACCGGCTCGGGGCTGCTGGAGTACGACGAGTCCCGGACCGTCTGCGGCCTCGCCCTCCCCGAGGGCCTCGTCGACGGCTCCGAGCTGCCCGCGCCGATCTTCACCCCGGCCACCAAGGCCGAGGTCGGCGAGCACGACGAGAACGTCTCCTACGAGGAGGTCGCCCGCCAGGTCGGCGCCGAGACCGCCGCCCAGCTGCGCCAGGCCACGCTGGCCGTGTACTCCCGGGGCCGGGACATCGCCCGCGACCGGGGGATCATCCTGGCCGACACCAAGTTCGAGTTCGGCTTCGACGGCGACGGTCTGGTCCTCGCCGACGAGGTCCTCACCCCGGACTCCTCCCGCTTCTGGCCGGCCGACGAGTGGCAGCCGGGCCGCGCGCAGCCGTCGTACGACAAGCAGTTCGTCCGCGACTGGCTGACCTCCGCCGAGTCCGGCTGGGACCGGAAGAGCGAGCAGCCCCCGCCGCCGCTGCCCGAGAAGGTCGTGGCCGCGACCCGGCAGAAGTACGTGGAGGCGTACGAGCGGCTGACGGGTGTCGCCTGGCACTGACCGCGCGGGCCCCCGGCGAGCGTCGGGGGCAACGCGAAAGGCCCCCGGTGACCGGGGGCCTTCTCCGTGGAGCGGACGACGAGGCTCGAACTCGCGACCTCAACCTTGGCAAGGTTGCGCTCTACCAACTGAGCTACGTCCGCGTTGCGCCGTGGCGCGAGAGCAACTATACCCAACCTCGCTCCCGTGCGAGACGCACTGCCGTATGACGGTTCTCGGCGCCGAGTTTCGTGACGGCCGAGGAGAGGTAGTTCCGCACGGTCCCCGGGGACAGCGCGGCCCGCTCGGCGATCTCCGCGACCGGCGCCCCGTCGGCGGCCAGCTCCAGCACCTCGGACTCCCGCGCGGTCAGCGGGGAGTCCCCGGCGGAGATCGCGTCGGCGGCCAACTCCGGATCCACGTATCGGTTTCCGGCGTGCACGGTCCGGATGATCTCGGCGAGCCGCTGGGCGCTGACGGTCTTCGGGACGAATCCGCGCACACCGGCCGCGAGCGCCCGTTTCAGATGCCCGGGGCGCCCGTGCCCGGTGACGATCAGCACCCGGCAGCCGGGCAGTTCGGCACGCAGCGATGTGGCGACCTTCACACCGTCGGCGCCGGGCATCTGGAGATCCAGCACGGCCACGTCGGGTTCGTGGGCCCGTGCCATCGCCAGCGCCTCCGGCCCACTGGCCGCCTCGGCGACCACGAGCAGGTCGTCCTCCAGGGAGAGCAGCGCGGCCAGCGCGCCGCGGATCAGATGCTCGTCGTCGGCGAGCAGCAGCCGTACCGGAGAGCTCACGGCGTGACTCCTTCTACCGTCGTCAGCGGCACCTGGGCCACCACCCGGAAGCGGTCCGGGCCACCGTCCACGAGTCCCGCCTCCAACGTGCCGCCCACGGCGGCGAGCCGCTCCCGCAGCCCGGCGAGCCCCGTGCCGCCGGCACCGCCCGGCGCCCCGGCGCCGTCGTTCTCCACCGTCAGCACCACATACCCCTCTCGCACCCGCAGCCCCACCTCGCACCGGCCCGCGTCCCCGTGCCGCAGCACGTTGGTGGTCGCCTCACGCACCACCCAGCCGAGCGCGGACTGCACCCGCCCGGGCAGCCCGGTGGCCTCCGCGTCGACCTCGCAGTCGATGCCGGCGGCCGCCAGCACGCCTTGCGCACCGGTGAGTTCGGCGCCCAGATCGGCCTCCCGGTAGCCGCGTACGACGGCCCGTACCTCGCGCTGGGACTCCTGCGCGATGCGCTGCACCTCGATCATCTGTTCCACGGCCTCGGGCCGTCCGCGCCGGGCCAGTTGCACCGCCAGCTCGCTCTTGAGGGAGATCACGGACAGGTTCCGCCCCAGCACGTCGTGCAGATCCCGCCCGAACCGCAGCCGCTCCTCGGCGACGGCGAGCCGGGCCCGGGTCTCGCGGGCCCCGTCGAGTTCGTAGACGGCGTCGAGCAGCCACACGGAGAAGACACCGGTGAAGGCGAGGAAACCGGCGGCGAGGAACACCAGTATCGCGCCGGCCAGTGCCCCGGGCCCGCTCACGCCGAGCGGGAACGACACCAGTCCCGCGCCGCACGCGAAGCCGGCGACGACGGCGAACATGCGCAGCCGGTTGCGCACGCCGAGGGTCAGCGTGCCTCCGCCGAAGGACAGGATGCCGCCGAAGACGGTGCCGGCGGCGGCCCCGGCGCCCCTGCCGGTGGGGTCGTGCCGGTACAGCGCGAGCGCGGCCACCCCGAGCGCGAAGGTGAGGGCGCCGAGCACCCACAGGACCCGCACCGGCTGGCCGCGGCGGCCGCGGGTCCAGTCCAGGGCCCGTGAGGCGGTGAACGCGCACACCACCGCGTGCGCGGCGACCAGGGCGACCAGCCAGCCGGCGAGCCGGTGCGACACCTGCCCGACGGCCGGGAGCCCGATCGAGGTGATCTCCACGAGCGCGAAGAAGTGGAACGACCACCGCGTGTACGTCTCCACCTTCGCCGGTGTGCTCTTGCGCCGCCACCAGCCGCGCGGCCCGCTCATCGCCGTGTCCCCCCGGTCAGGTCCCGCCCGCTCACTGCCGCGGCTCCCACCGGAACCGCCGCCGTACAGCAAACACCGCGACGACCGCCCAGGCCAGGGCGATCGATAGGGCGCCCAGGGTCTCGTACCCGCTCAGCCGGCCCGTCCAGGCCCCGCGGAAGAGCCGGATGGCCGGGGACAGCGGGAGCAGTTGGCAGACGTCGGCCAGCCTCTTCGGCAGGAGCTCCACCGGGAAGGTGATCCCGGAGCCGATCATCGACACGAACATCAGCGGCAGCGTGGTGACCTGACTGCTCTCCACACTTCTGGTGAAGGACGCGGTGAGCGCGGCGAGCGCCGCGCTGACCACGAGACCGGCGGCCAGCGCGGGCAGGATCAGGTACGGCGCCCGGGGCGCCCCGGTGTGCAGCAGGGCCGCGCATCCGGCGCACAGGAGCAGCGCCTGGGCGAGTCCGATGCCGGCCGCGGGCAGGGCGGTGCCGACGAGGATCTCCGCGTCGCCGAGTTCGCCGGTGCGCAGGCGCTTGAGGACGAGTTCCTCGCGGCGGGCGACGTAGGCGTTCACCAGGGACGTGTACACCGCGAAGAGGAACGAGAAGCCGACCGCGGCCGTCAGCAGGGTGGTGCCGATGCTCAGCCCGTGCCGCTTCAGATCCAGCTGGTCGAGGGCCGGCCGCACGCTGAACGGCAGGGCGAGCGGCACGACCAGCGCGGTGAGGACGACACCGCGGTTGCGGCCGAGCAGGGCGAGTTCGGCCCGTCCCAGCGCCCGCAGCCGGCGCAGCGCGGGCGTGGCGCCCGCGAGGGTCACGCCGCTCATGCCGCCACCTCCCGCTCCCGCGCGATCCCGAGGAACGCCTCCTCCAGCGAGGCGGAGCGCGCGTCGAGGCCGCGCAGTTCGACGCCGGCCGCCTCCGCCCAGGCCAGCACCCGGGTCGCGGTGCGCTGGAGCTGTGTCGTGCTCAGCCGCACGGTCCTTCCGTCCGTCTCGTGCCCGCAGACGCCGAGGTCCGCGAGTGGCGGCAGGTCGCCGAGGAAGTAGCCGGCGGGCAGTTCGAAGGACATCCGCGAGGGCCGCCCCGCGGTGACCTCGGCCGGGGTGCCGGCGACGGCGATGCGGCCCTCGTGCAGGATGGCGAGCCGGTCGGCGAGGCCCTCGGCCTCCTCCAGATAGTGCGTGGTGAGCAGCACGGTGGTGCCGGCGTCGCGCAGCGCGCGCACCAACTGCCAGGTGTCCCGGCGGCCTTCGGCGTCCAGGCCGGTCGTCGGCTCGTCGAGGAACAGCACCTCGGGTTCGCCGAGCAGGGCGAGCGCCAGGTCGAGGCGGCGCCGTTCGCCGCCGGACAGCTGCTTGACCCGGACCTCCCGTCTGTCCGAGAGCCCGACCAGCGCCAGTGCCTCCGCCTCCGGCCGCGCCCCGCTGGTGCAGCCGGCCCACATGCGGGCGGTCTCGCCGACCGTCAGCTCGGAGGGGAAGCCGCCCTCCTGGAGCATGACGCCGGTGCGGGGACGTACGGCGGCCCGCTCGCGGAAGGGGTCGTGGCCGAGGACCCGGACCCGGCCGGCGGCCGGGGCGGCGAGGCCCTCCAGCAGTTCCACCGTGGAGGTCTTGCCGGCGCCGTTGGTGCCCAGCAGGGCGAAGATCTCGCCGCGCGCCACGGAGAAGGTGATCCCGCGTACGGCCTCGAACCCGCCCCCGTAGACACGCCTGAGGTCGGTGACCTCGATCACGTGCTCGTGTTCGTCGATGTCCATGCCCTCAGCGTCCCGGCGGCGGGGGCGGAGCAGCAGTGCGCGGTGTCATCACCCGGCATGACAAATGTCAGAGCGGATCTTGGGCAATGAAGAGACCCCGGTCCAATGGACCGGGGTCTCTTTCCCGAGCGGACGACGAGGCTCGAACTCGCGACCTCAACCTTGGCAAGGTTGCGCTCTACCAACTGAGCTACGTCCGCACTGCCCCCGACCGGCTCCCACCGATCGGTGCGAGCACCAGCCTACCTGATCCACAACAGTGGTCGTGTCGGCGGTGCAGAGCGGGTGACAGGAATCGCACACTGCGCCTTCCCCCTGGAAGGGGGATGTTCTACTACTGAACTACACCCGCATGATCCTCGGGATTCGGCCTTCGGCCTCGCCCCTCGGCGTGTCCCAGACATTAGCTGATCAACGGGGGGGTAGCGCAAGTCGACTCTCCCCACGGCCCCCGGCGCGGCCAAGTGCACAGCCCTCAGGGCCCGCTGACGGACCCTGAGGGCTGCCCCTTCGCGGGCTTCACTGCGCGGCGCTGAACGCCTCGTAGACCTTCTTCGGGATGCGTCCTCGGGCGGGGACGTCCATCTTGTTGGCCTGTGCCCAGGCGCGGACGGCCGCCGGGTCGGGGGCGACCTCCGTCTGCTTGTACGCCTTGCCGGACCGCGACCTCTTGCGGCCGGCCTCGACGTACGGCGCGAGCGCCTTGCGCAGTTTTTTGGCGTTGGTTTCGTTCAGGTCGATCTCGTACGACTTGCCGTCGAGTCCGAAGGCGATCGTTTCCGCCGCTTCCGAGCCGTCGATGTCGTCAAAGAGAGTGACCACGACCTTTTGCGCCACGAATATCGGTCCCTTCGTGCGGCACGTCGATACAGCTCACGGCGATGACGTGCCGAGTATCGGCTATTGCCAATTCATTTGTACAGTGCCCGGCAATGCAAAGTGAAGCCCGACTAAATCCGTCCGCGTGTCCGAGCACAATAGGCGTGGCGGGCGGCCTGTCGAACTTTCCCAGAACTTTTCACGGTGGCAGGGCTTCGACACCCGATCGTGATGCGCCTCACGTAGTTTCCTACAACTCTACCCGCGTAGAAATTTTGTGCGGGTAGTCTGAAGGAACCTGCTCAGCACCACACACCGGGAGTGCCAGTGGCACGCGTCGTAGTCGACGTCATGCTCAAGCCGGAGATCCTCGACCCCCAGGGCCAGGCGGTCCAGCGTGCGCTGCCGCGCCTGGGTTTCGAGGGGATCTCGGACGTACGTCAGGGAAAGCGTTTCGAACTGGAAGTTGACGGGCCGGTTGACGACGCCGCGCTCGCCCGCATCCACGATCTTGCGGAATCCTTCCTTGCCAACACCGTGATCGAGGACTTCACCGTCAAGGTGGAAGAGGCGGCGGAAGTCGCGGAGGCCGCGAAGTGACCGCTCGTATTGGCGTCGTCACTTTCCCGGGCAGTCTCGACGACCGGGACACGCAACGCGCGATCCGCCTCGCGGGCGCCGAGCCGGTCGCCCTGTGGCACAAGGACAAGGACCTCAAGCAGGTCGACGCCGTGGTCCTTCCCGGCGGTTTCTCCTACGGCGACTATCTGCGCGCCGGTGCCATCTCCCGGTTCTCGCCGGTGATGGAGTCTCTGATCGAGCAGGCGAAGGCCGGCCTTCCGGTCCTCGGTATCTGCAACGGCTTCCAGGTCCTCACCGAGGCGCACCTCCTCCCGGGCGCGATGCTCGGCAACAACCACCTCCACTTCATCTGCCGCGACCAAAAGCTGCGGGTGGAGAACGCGGAGACCTCCTGGACCGGCGACTACCGCCGCGGCCAGGAGATCCACATCCCGCTGAAGAACATGGACGGCCGGTACGTCGCCGACGAGTACACGCTCGACAAGCTGGAGGCGGAGGGCCGCGTGGTCTTCCGTTACCTGGGCTTCAACCCCAACGGCTCGCTGCGGGACATCGCCGGCATCACCAACGAGGCCGGGAACGTCGTCGGCCTCATGCCGCACCCGGAGCACGCCGTCGAGCCGCTGATCGGCACCGGCCGCACCGACGGACTCCCGTTCTTCACCTCGATCCTCAAGAAGCTGGTCAACGCATGAGCCGGACGCCTCTGGACACGGTCGAGCACGCGGCCGCGACCCCCGACGTCGAGCTGCCCTGGGCCGAACTCGGCCTGAAGAAGGACGAGTACGAGCGGGTGGTGGAGATCCTCGGCCGCCGCCCGACCGGCGCCGAACTCGCCATGTACTCGGTCATGTGGTCCGAGCACTGCTCGTACAAGTCCTCCAAGGTCCATCTGCGCCAGTTCGGCGAGAAGGCGCCCCAGTCGGACGCCCTGCTCGTCGGCATCGGCGAGAACGCGGGCGTGGTGGACGTCGGCCAGGGCTACGCGGTCACCTTCAAGGTCGAGTCGCACAACCACCCCTCCTACGTCGAGCCCTACCAGGGCGCGGCCACGGGCGTCGGCGGCATCGTCCGCGACATCATCGCGATGGGCGCCCGCCCGGTCGCGGTCGTGGACCCGCTGCGCTTCGGCGCGGCCGACCACCCCGACACCAAGCGCGTGCTGCCCGGCGTCGTCGCCGGCATCGGCGGCTACGGCAACTGCCTGGGCCTGCCCAACATCGGCGGCGAGGTCGTCTTCGACTCCTGCTACCAGGGCAACCCGCTGGTCAACGCGGGCGCCATCGGCGTGATGCGGCACGAGGACATCCACCTCGCCAAGGCCTCCGGCGCGGGCAACAAGGTCGTCCTGTACGGCGCCCGGACCGGTGGTGACGGCATCGGCGGCGCCTCGATCCTCGCCTCCGAGACCTTCGACGACGCCAAGCCGTCGAAGCGTCCCGCCGTCCAGGTCGGCGACCCCTTCCAGGAGAAGCTGCTCATCGAGTGCACCCTGGAGGCGTTCAGGGAGAAGCTGGTCGTCGGCATCCAGGACCTGGGCGCGGCCGGCCTGTCCTGCGCGACCAGCGAGCTGGCCTCCAACGGCTCCGGCGGCATGCGCGTGACGCTGGACGACGTGCCCCTGCGCGACTCGACGCTCTCGCCCGAGGAGATCCTCATGAGCGAGTCGCAGGAGCGCATGTGCGCCGTGGTGGAGCCGGAGAAGGTCGACCGGTTCCTGGAGATCTGCGCCAAGTGGGACGTCATCGCCACCGTCATCGGCGAGGTGACCGACGGCGACCGCCTGGAGATCTACTGGCACGGCGGCAAGATCGTCGACGTCGACCCGCGCACGGTCGCGCACGAGGGCCCGGTCTACGAGCGCCCGTACGCCCGCCCCGACTGGCAGGACGCGCTCCAGGCCGACGACGCCGGCAAGCTGCCGCGGCCCGCGTCGGGCGAGGAGCTGAAGGACCAGGTCCGCAGGCTGGTGGCCTCTCCGAACCAGGCCTCCAAGAAGTGGATCACGTCCCAGTACGACCACTTCGTGCAGGGCAACACCGTCCTCGCGCAGCCGGAGGACTCCGGCATGATCCGCGTGGACGAGGAGACCGGGCTCGGCGTCGCGATCGCGACCGACGGCAACGGCCGCTACGCCAAGCTGGACCCGTACACGGGCGCGCAGCTGGCGCTGGCGGAGGCGTACCGCAACGTCGCCACCACCGGCGCCAAGCCCCTCGCGGTCTCCGACTGCCTGAACTTCGGCTCGCCGGAGGACCCGGCGGTGATGTGGCAGTTCGCGGAGGCCGTGCGCGGTCTGGCGGACGGCTGCCTGCAGCTCGGCACCCCGGTGACCGGCGGCAACGTCTCGCTCTACAACCAGACGGGCGAGGCGGCGATCCACCCGACCCCGGTCGTCGCGGTCCTCGGTGTCATCGACGACGTGGCCCGCCGCACCCCGGTCGCCTTCCAGGAGGAGGGCCAGCTGCTCTACCTCCTCGGCGACACCCGCGAGGAGTTCGGCGGTTCGGCCTGGTCCCAGGTGATCCACGACCACCTCGGCGGCATGCCCCCGGCCGTGGACCTGGAGCGCGAGCGGCTGCTGGGCGAGATCCTGATCTCCGCCTCCCGCGACGGGATGATCGACTCCGCGCACGACCTGTCCGACGGCGGCCTGATCCAGGCGGTCGTGGAGTCCGCGCTGCTCGGCGGCAAGGGCGCGCGGCTGGTCGTCCCGGACGGTCTGGACGCCTTCACCTTCCTCTTCTCCGAGTCGGCCGGCCGCGCGATCGTCGCCGTGCCGCGCTCCGAGGAGGTCCGCTTCAACGACATGTGCGGCGCGCGCGGCCTCCCGGTCACCCGCGTCGGCGTCGTGGACGGCGAATCGGTGGAGCTCCAGGGCGAGTTCGAGCTGCCCCTGGCGGAACTCCGCGAGGCCCACGAGGGCACGATCCCGGCCCTGCTCGCCTGACGGCGCGTACGGCGAGGGGCCCGCCCGGAACTCCCGGGCGGACCCCTCGCCGCCATCCGGCGAATCACCCGGAAGGGCGAGCCGGCCCATGGGGCGCGGGGCGCCCGGGTGCGGGGAACCGCGTGCCGGGAGGAGGGCGTGGGCACGGCATAGGCTCACCGCCATGCCACCGGCCAAGAAGCGCGCCCGCAGGTACGACCCCGCCAGGACCCGTGCCGCGGTCCTCGCCCAGCTCGACAACGTCCGGGAAGCCGTACACGGCCTCACCGGCGAGCAGTTCGCCCTGCCCACCCGGCTCGGCGACTGGACCGTGCGCGAGCTGGTCGCCCACATCGGCATGGCGCTCACCGCCGTGCGGCGCGCCCTGGACCTGCCGGCCCCGCCCAGGCAGGACGTCACCGTGGCCGAGTGGGCGTTCTCCACCGTCCGGCGCGCCGGCGACATCGCCGGCTTCACCCGCGAACTCGCCGCCGCCCACCCCGACCTCGACGCGTACCTCGCCGACACCGGCGCCGGCCTGCGGGCCCTCCTCGCCGAGCACCCCGGCAGCCGTCTGCTGGACACCGGTGCGGGCGCGATGCCCCTGGACGACTACCTGGTCACCCGTACGGTCGAACTCGTCGTCCATACCGACGACCTCAACGCCGCGGTGCCGGGACTCGCTGTGCCGTACGACCGGCAGGCCCTGGCCGCCGCCACCCGGTTGCTCGCCGACGCCCTCGCCGTGAAGGCGCCCGGCGGCTCCACCGAGGTGCGCGTGCCGCCGTACGCCGTCGTGCAGTGCGTCGAGGGTCCCCGGCACACCCGGGGCACCCCGCCCAACGTCGTGGAGACCGACCCGCTGACCTGGGTACGGCTCGCCACCGGGCGGCTGGCCTGGGCGGACGCCCTGGCGGAGGCCAAGGTGAGCGCCAGCGGGGAGCGCGCGGACCTCGACGCGCTGCTGCCGTTGCTGGCGTAGCGGAACCAGCAGCCCCGCTCCGCCGTCGAATCACCATGAAACGGTACAAGCAGCACAGGAACCTGGCGGCGGCCGCCCTGCTCGTCCCCCTCACGGTGGCCTGCGGCAGCGGCATGGCGGAGAGTGGTGCGGTGGCCGTCAACGAACCGGTGACCGGCGTCGAGTGGCGGGTCGTGAGCGTCACCGCCGACGGCACGACCCACCCCGCCCCCGCCGTCGCCCGCCTGCGGATCGACACGGAGGGCGGGGCGGCGGGCAACCTCGGCTGCAACACCTTCAGCGCCCGGGCCACCGTGGCCGGCGACCGCGTCACCTTCGGCGCCCTGCGCACGACCAGGATGGCCTGCGACAGCGCCCGGATGGCCTTCGAGCGCCTCCTCGCCCGGGCGCTCGGCGGCCAGACGCTCACCGGCACGAGCGAGCACGGGAAACTCACGCTCACCACGAGTCACGGCGAACGCGTGAACCTCACCCGTGCCACGTCCGAATGATGTGCGACACCTCACTCATGCATACGGCGAACGGCCCGCGGAACGGCCCCCGCCCTGCGTGAGACGACCGTCCACACCATCACGAAACCGCGCTGAACTGCGGAAACCAAGAAACCGACAAGGTGATCACGACCGCCCGGCCTGTCAGGTCCGCCCATCCCCAATTCGGACCAGTGGTCGACCTCGCCTACACTCGGTGCCGTGCCACGTGGTGACGGTCGACTCAATCACGATCTGCTTCCCGGCGAAAAAGGCCCCCAGGACGCTTGCGGCGTCTTCGGTGTCTGGGCTCCGGGTGAAGAGGTCGCAAAGCTCACGTACTTCGGGCTCTACGCCCTCCAGCACCGGGGTCAGGAATCCGCGGGAATCGCGGTCAGCAACGGCTCCCAGATCCTCGTCTTCAAGGACATGGGCCTGGTCTCCCAGGTCTTCGACGAGACCTCGCTCGGTTCGCTCCAGGGTCATATCGCGGTCGGACACGCCCGCTACTCGACCACCGGCGCCTCCGTGTGGGAGAACGCCCAGCCGACGTTCCGCGCCACCGCGCACGGTTCGATCGCGCTCGGCCACAACGGCAACCTGGTCAACACGGCGCAGCTCGCCGCGATGGTCGCCGAACTCCCGAACGACAACAACAGCCGCTCCACCCGCGTCGCGGCCACCAACGACACCGACCTGCTGACGGCGCTGCTGGCCGCCCAGGTCGACGAGGACGGCAAGCCGCTGACCATCGAGGAGGCCGCCCACACGGTCCTCCCGAAGGTGCAGGGCGCCTTCTCCCTCGTCTTCATGGACGAGAACACCCTCTACGCCGGCCGCGACCCGCAGGGCATCCGCCCGCTGGTCCTCGGCCGCCTGGAGCGCGGCTGGGTGGTCGCCTCCGAGTCCGCCGCCCTCGACATCTGCGGCGCGAGCTTCGTGCGCGAGATCGAGCCGGGCGAGTTCGTCGCCATCGACGAGAACGGTCTGCGCAGCTCCCGATTCGCGGAAGCGAAGCCCAAGGGCTGTGTCTTCGAGTATGTGTACCTGGCCCGCCCGGACACCGACATCGCCGGCCGGAACGTGTACCTGTCCCGTGTGGAGATGGGCCGCCGGCTCGCCAAGGAAGCCCCCGTCGACGCCGATCTGGTCATAGCGACCCCGGAGTCGGGCACCCCGGCCGCCATCGGCTACGCCGAGGCCTCCGGCATCCCCTTCGGCAGCGGCCTGGTGAAGAACGCCTACGTCGGCCGGACCTTCATCCAGCCCTCGCAGACCATCCGCCAGCTGGGCATCCGCCTGAAGCTGAACCCGCTGAAGGAAGTCATCAAGGGCAAGCGCCTGGTCGTCGTGGACGACTCGATCGTGCGCGGCAACACCCAGCGGGCCCTGGTCCGCATGCTCCGCGAGGCCGGCGCGGCCGAGGTCCACATCCGGATCTCCTCGCCGCCCGTGAAGTGGCCCTGCTTCTTCGGCATCGACTTCGCCACCCGCGCCGAGCTGATCGCCAACGGCATGACGATCGAGGAGATCGGCACCAGCCTCGGCGCCGACTCCCTCTCCTACATCTCCATCGACGGCATGATCGAGGCGACCACGATCGCCAAGCCGAACCTGTGCCGCGCCTGCTTCGACGGCGAGTACCCGATGGAGCTGCCGGACCCGGAGCTGCTCGGCAAGCAGCTGCTGGAGACCGAGCTGGCGGCCGGTCCCGCCGCCACGGCCGCGGCCGACGCGATCCGTCGCCCGTAAGCCCCGTAGAAACCAACCCGAAAGATCCCAGGCAATGTCTGAGAGCCGTTCCACCGGTGCTTCCTACGCGGCTGCCGGAGTCGACATCGAGGCGGGCGACCATGCCGTCGAGCTGATGAAGGAGTGGGTGAAGAAGACCCAGCGCCCCGAGGTCCTCGGCGGCCTCGGCGGCTTCGCCGGGCTCTTCGACGCCTCCGCCCTCAAGCGCTACGAGCGCCCGCTGCTCGCCTCCGCCACGGACGGCGTCGGCACCAAGGTGGACATCGCCCGCCGCATGGGCGTCTACGACAGCATCGGCCACGACCTGGTCGCCATGGTCATGGACGACATCGTGGTGTGCGGTGCCGAGCCGCTGTTCATGACGGACTACATCTGCGTCGGCAAGGTCCACCCCGAGCGGGTCGCCGCCATCGTCAAGGGCATCGCCGAGGGCTGTGTGCTGGCAGGCTGCGCCCTGGTGGGCGGTGAGACGGCCGAGCACCCCGGTCTGCTGGGCGAGGACGACTTCGACGTCGCCGGTGCCGGCACGGGTGTCGTGGAGGCCGACCGGCTGCTCGGCGCGGATCGTATCCGCAAGGGTGACACCGTGATCGCCATGGCGGCCTCCGGGCTTCACTCCAACGGGTACTCCCTGGTCCGCCACGTCCTGCTGAACACCGCGGGCCTGGCCCTGGAGTCGGAGGTCGCCGAGCTGGGCCGCACCCTCGGCGAGGAGCTGCTGGAGCCCACGAAGATCTACTCGCTGGACTGCCTGGCGCTGACCCGCACCACCGATGTGCACGCGTTCTCGCACATCACCGGCGGCGGGCTCGCCGCCAACCTGGCCCGGGTGATCCCGGACGGCCTGCACGCCGTGGTCGACCGCGCCACCTGGACCCCCGGCGCGATCTTCGAGCTGGTCGGCCGCACCGGGAACGTGGAGCGCCTGGAGCTGGAGAAGACCCTCAACATGGGCGTCGGCATGATGGCGATCGTCCCCGAGGAGTCCACCGACGTGGCCCTGGCCACGCTGGCCGACCGCGGTGTCGACGCATGGGTGGCCGGCGAGATCACCGACCGCGGCGACAAGGAGACCGGCGCCGAGCTGGTCGGTACGTACTCGATCTAGCAGGCGCCGCGAGCCGAACCTGCGGATAGCACAGAACCCGGTCGGTGGCAGTGCCACCGACCGGGCGGGTGCTCAGTACTGGGTCAAGCGCCGCGACGGTGCTGTGAGGGACCCTCGTCCTCGTCCTCGTCGTCGTCCTCATAGAGGTCGGCGTACCGAGAGTAAAGATCGTCCTCGTCGTTCTCATCGTCCTCGAACGGCTCGCCGTTCGGCGGCTGGCTCGAAGTCGATGCGCCCAGTTCACTGGCCAGACGTGACAGGTCAGTCCCACCGCTGTTGTACTTCAGCTGGCGGGCGACCTTTGTCTGCTTGGCCTTGGCCCGGCCGCGCCCCATGGCTCGACCCCCTCGGTGACGGGGCTCGACGGCCCCAGAGTCTGACACGCGTTCATGATCCGGAACGGACCCTCCGCGGAGAGGCCGGTCCGTAGGGCTTCCACGGTACCTGAGCCCGCGCCCATACGGTACGTCGCCCGCAGCACGCGCGTCTGCCCAGGACCTTCGAGGCGCCCCGTCCTCGCTGGTCAGTGCCGATTTTAACCACTTCTCGGGGAACGACCCGCCGGTGGAAGTGAGAGTTCTCTCCAAGTTCCCGCCGACGGGTACCGCTCACGTGTGCGACAGGGTCACTGCGCGGTGTGGCTCGCGCGTGCCTCGGCCATCCGCTGCTCGGCGATCCGGTCGGCCGCGGCGGCCGGAGGAATGCCGTCTTCCTTCGCACGTGCGAATATGGCCAGCGTGGTGTCGAAGATCTTCGCCGCCTTGGCCTTGCACCGGTCGAAGTCGAACCCGTGCAGCTCGTCGGCCACCTGGATGACCCCGCCCGCGTTCACCACGTAGTCCGGCGCGTAGAGGATCCCGCGGTCGGCGAGGTCCTTCTCCACGCCCGGGTGGGCGAGCTGGTTGTTGGCGGCGCCGCACACCACCTTGGCGGTGAGCGCCGGCACGGTGTCGTCGTTCAGGGCGCCGCCGAGGGCGCAGGGGGCGTAGATGTCCAGCCCCTCGACCCGGATCAGCGCATCGGTGTCGGCGACGGCCGTGACGCCTTCGGGGTGGGCGTCGAGGATCCGCTGGACGGCGTCCGCGCGCACGTCGGTGACGACGACCTCGGCGCCCTCGTCCAGCAGGTGCCGGACCAGGTGGTGGCCGACCTTGCCGACGCCCGCGACGCCGACCTTGCGGCCGCGCAGCGAGGGGTCGCCCCACAGGTGCTGGGCGGAGGCGCGCATGCCCTGGTAGACGCCGAAGGAGGTGAGCACGGAGGAGTCGCCGGCGCCCCCGTTCTCGGGGGAGCGGCCGGTGGTCCAGCGGCACTCTCGGGCCACGACGTCCATGTCGGCGACATAGGTGCCGACGTCGCAGGCGGTCACGTAGCGGCCGCCGAGGGAGGCCACCATGCGCCCGTAGGCGAGCAGCAGTTCCTCGGTCTTGTCGCGCTCCGGGTCGCCGATGATCACGGCCTTGCCGCCGCCGTGGTCCAGACCGGCCATGGCGTTCTTGTACGACATCCCGCGCGCGAGGTTGAGGGCGTCGGCGACGGCCTCGGCCTCGGTGGCGTACGGGTAGAAGCGCGTTCCGCCGAGGGCGGGGCCCAGGGCGGTGGAGTGGATGGCGATCACGGCCTTGAGGCCGGTGGCGCGGTCCTGGCAGAGCACGACCTGTTCATGGCCGCCCTGGTCCGAGTGGAACAGGGTGTTCAGGACATCAGCAGGCGCGCCGGTTACGTCGGTCACTGTGGTGACTCCTGTGTAAGTAGCGGCGAGTGGGGACGGACCCCGTGCGGGTGGCGGGGTGCCGTGGCATGAGCGTAGAGCCTCGGTACGACCACCATCCGCGCAGTGTTCAGGATCACTCTCCCGTGGCGTCCGCGCACGCATGACCGTGGCACGATTTGCAGTGTTTCGAGCCGGGTCCGATGGGGAGGGAGCAGGCGTGCCGAAGGTGTCCTCCGTGGTCGTCCCCTATGCCGCGTACCTGCGCGTGTACGAGCCGCTGGGCGCCTTCCCGGAGCCGGAGCGCGGCCACTGGGCACGCTACGCCCGCCGCCCCGAGCGACCCTCGTACCAGGACGAACTGCGCCGCTCCCTGGCCGACTTGCTGCCCACCCCGCCGGTCGCGGTACCGGTGCACGAGAGCAGCGACGCCTTCGTGCTTGAGGTCGACGGGGTGACCTGCGTGTGCCCCTGGCGGACCCGGCTGCGCGGCTGGCAGGCGCTGGACGACCTCGCCGGGGAGCTGCCGCCGCCGGTGCTGGACGCCGTGCTGCCCCCGGTGGTGCGCCGGCAGGCGGCCCAGGACTACGAGCGCTGGCTCGCCCGCAACCCCGACGCCCGCCCGTGGATCCGCACGTCGACCTGGCAGGTGCCGCTGAACTGGTTCGTCCTGGTCTCGGACGAGGAGCGCCGGTACGACAAGGGGACCGCCGAGGTGCCCCCGGCGCTGCGGTACCGCACGCCCATGGTCCAGGCCCGGCGCCGGGTTGCGCGGGCGCTGCGCACCCTGAGGGACACGGTCGAGGAAGGGCCGCTGATCGACGGCCTGGTGGACGTCGGCCGCTGGCTCGAGGAGTTCCATCCGCGCTCGCTGGTGGAGCTGGACTACGGCGGCCTGGTGCACGTGGTGCCGGCCGGTGAGCTGGAGGGCGACCACTCGGCGGCGGACGTGGCCGCCGGGAT
>NZ_JBSGDB010000111.1:0-21401 GCF_053602155.1 Streptomyces sp. NPDC004561 | reverse complement strand
GGCGGGCCGGCGGGCGCACGGCGGTGGTGCTGGAGCAGGTGTCGTCCGCGGGCGGGGCGGAGTCGGGCGCGCCCGGTCGCGGGGTGGGCGGCGTACCACCGCTCGCCTCGCTGTTCTCCCGGCGGCTGCGCTGGTCGCTGGCCGGTCTGGTGGGCTGTGTGGTCGCGCTCGCCGTCGCGCTGTGGGCGGTGACCCCGCGGATCCATCCGCTGCGGGCCTTCTACCTCACCCTGCTCGACATGTTCGCGATCGACGACCCGGCCCTCGGGGCCCCGCTCGGCCGCCAGCTGCTCCAACTGCTGTCCGGGCTGGTGGGGTTGCTGCTGCTGCCGGTTCTGCTGGCCGCCGTCCTGGAGGCGCTGGGCACCTTCCGCACCGCCTCCACGCTGCGCAAGCCGCCGCGGGGCCTGGGCGGGCATGTGGTGCTGCTCGGGCTCGGCAAGATCGGCACCCGGGTGCTGACCCGGCTGCGGGAGCTGAACGTCCCCGTCGTGTGCGTCGAGTCCGACCCCGAGGCGCGGGGCCTCGCGACCGCGCGGCGGCTGCGGGTGCCGGTGGTGCTCGGGGACGTCACCCAGGAAGGGGTCCTGGAGTCCGCCAAGATCCACCGGGCGCAGGCGCTGCTCGCGGTGACCAGCGCCGACACCACCAACCTGGAGGCCGTGCTGTACGCGCGGACCGTACGGCGCGATCTGCGGGTGGTCCTGCGGCTGTACGACGACGACTTCGCCACCGCCGTGTACCGCACCCTGCGTGCCGCGTACCCGCAGGCGCTGACCCGCAGCCGGAGCGTCACGCATCTGGCCGCGCCCGCGTTCGCCGGTGCGATGCTCGGGCGGCAGGTGCTGGGGGCGATCCCGGTGGAGCGCAGGGTGCTGCTGTTCGCGGCCGTCGACGTGGCCGGGCATCCGCAGCTGGAGGGGCGGACCGTGCGGGAGGCGTTCCGGGCCGGGTCCTGGCGCGTGCTGGCGCTGGAGGGCCGGACCGACACGCCTCCCGGTCATGTGCTGGAGAAGGGCGACCGGGTGGTGGTCGCCACGACTCGCCGGGGGCTCGCGGAGCTGCGCTGAGCCGGTCGCTCAGGAGGCGCCGAGGTGCCTCGCCGCGAACTCCGTCTCCAGTCTCACCTGCTTGATCCGCTCGTCCACCACCAGCGAACCGTGGCCCGCGTCGTACCGGTACACCTCGTGGACCGCGCCGCGAGCCTCCAGGCGCTTGACGTAGTTGTCGATCTGACGGATGGGGCAGCGCGGGTCGTTGACGCCCGCCGAGATGTAGACCGGTGTCGTGACGCGGTCGACGTAGGTGAGCGGCGAGGACGCCTCGAAGCGGTCCGGGACCTCCTCCGGGGTGCCGCCCAGCAGGGTGCGGTCCATGGCCTTCAGGGCCTCCATCTCGTCGTGGTACGCGGTGACGTAGTCCGCGACCGGGACGATCGCGATGCCCACCGTCCACGCGTCGGGCTGGGTGCCGAGGCCGAGCAGGGTGAGGTAGCCGCCCCAGGAGGCGCCGGTGAGGATCAGGCGGCCGGGGTCGGCGAGGCCGGAGGAGACCGCCCAGTCGCGCACGGCGGCGACGTCCTCCAGCTCGATCAGGCCGACCCGGTGCTTGAGGGCGTCGGTCCATGCGCGGCCGTAGCCCGTGGAGCCGCGGTAGTTGACGCGGATCACCGCGTAGCCCTGGTCGACCCAGGCGGCCGGGCCCGCGGCGAAGGAGTCGCTGTCGTGCCAGGTGGGGCCGCCGTGCAGGTCGAAGACGGTCGGCAGGGGGCCGCTCGCGCCCGCCGGCTTCTGGACCAGGGCGTGGATGCGGCCGCCGGGGCCCTCCACCCACACGTCCTCCACCGCGACCGACGGCGGGCAGGCCATGCCCGGGGGGTCGAGGACGACGCCGCCCTCGGTCGACCGCACCGCCGGGGGCTCGGCGGCCGACGACCACAGGTACTCCACGCTGCCGTCGGGACGGGCCGTCGCGCCGGAGACCGAGCCGGGCGGGGTGGGGATGCGGGTCAGCTCGCCGCCCGCCAGGTCGTAGCGGAACAGCTCGCTGCGGGCCTCGAAGCTGTGCGCGATCAGCAAGGCGGAGCCGTCCGGGTACCACTCGGCGCTGACGTCCCCTGGGAGGTCGAGGGCGAGGTCGGTCTCCTGGCCGGTGGCCACGTCCCACACCAGCGGCTCCCAGCGGCCCCGGCGCTGGTGGCCGATGAGGAGGCGCCGGTCGGCGTCGACCGGGGCGAAGCCCAGCACCTCCAGGCCCAGCTCCTCGGTGCCGCCCTTGGTGTCGTCCAGCTCGGCGACCGTCGTGCCGTCCGGGCGCATCACGCGCAGTGCCGCGTGCATGGCGTCGCCGTGCTCGGTGTGCTCGATGGCGATCAGGGAGCCGTCGTGGGAGAGGTCGCCGACGCCCGCCGACTCGCGGTGCCGGTAGATCTCGACCGGGACCGCGCCCTCGCGCGCGAGATGGATCGTGGTGCCGTCCTCGTCGGTGGAGCGGCCGACGACCGCCGTGCGGCCGTCGCGGGCCAGGGCGAGTCCGGCCGGGTAGGAGGGGTCGAGGCCCGGGACGGCCGGCTCGTCCGGTCCGCCCGCGAAGGGCTGGCGGCGCCAGACGCCGAACTCGTCGCCGTCCTTGTCGTCGAACCACCAGATCCAGGCGCCGTCCGGGGAGAGCACGCCGTCCGTCGTGCCGTTCGGCCGGTGCGTCGCCTGCCGCTGCGCGCCCGTCGCGCGGTCCCAGGCGTACAGCTCGTACGTGCCCGTCGCGTTCGACACGAACAGGGAGCGGTCCGGCGCGTCCTCGGCCCAGTCGGGCAGGGAGACCCGCGGCGCCCGGAAGCGCTTCTCCCAGTCGGGCGTCTCCGGCGTGTGCTGCGTGTGCGACGTGTCGCTCTCACTCATGGCCCCAGTCATGCGCCCATACTGCCTGGCCGCGGCGACAATTGGGTGGCGGGTGTGCGCAGCCTGTGGACAACTTTCCGACCGTGCCCGCACCGGCCCCGCCGGCGTCCGTCCCGGCGTCCCGCCGATCCACTCGCCGCGGGCCGTCCAAGTGCCCGACCCAAGGGCGGGGCGGCGGTGCGGGCGCCGTACCGTGGGGGGCGTGTACCGGTTTCTGCTGACTCCGCGCTGGTGGGGCATCAACGTCTTCGTGCTCCTCGCCATCCCGTTCTGCGTCTTCATGGGGTCCTGGCAGCTGAGCCGGTTCGAGGGCCGGGTGCACGACAGCCGCGCCGCGACCCGGCAGGCCGCCTCCGACCAGCGGGAGAGCGCTCGGCCGCTGGACTCGATGCTGCCCGTCGACAAGGCCACCTCGGGGCGCAAGGTCACCGCGCGCGGCCACTACGGCCCGCAGCTGCTGGTGCCCGGCCGGCAGCTGGACGACAAGAGCGGCTTCTACGTGCTGACCCTGCTGCGCACCGGCTCCGGCAGGGCGCTGCCCGTGGTGCGGGGCTGGCTGCCGGGCACGGCGGACGCGGCGAAGGCGCCGGCCCCGCCCACCGGCGAGGTCACCGTCACCGGCGCGCTGCAGGCGTCCGAGACGCCCGGGGACAACGGGGTCGGCGCGCAGAGCGGGCTGCCGGCCGGGCAGACGGCGGCGATCAGCTCGGCCTCGCTCGTCAACCTGGTGCCGGACCGGCTGTACGACGCGTGGGTGACGCTGGACCGCGCCGACTCGGGGATGAAGGCCGTGCCCGCGACCGCGCCGGAGGGCACCGGCCTCGATCTGAAGGCGTTCCAGAACCTCGGCTACACCGGCGAGTGGTTCGTCTTCGCCGGCTTCGTGGTGTTCATGTGGTTCCGGCTGCTGCGGCGGGAGGCGGAAGCGGTGCGGGACGCCGCGCTGGGGCTCGTACCGGAGCAGGAGCCCCCGGTCACCGTGGCGGGCGGCTGACCCCGCGGGCTACGCCCCCGTCAGCACCCCGGTGTAGTACACGGTTCCCGCGCACTCGCCCGGCACCACCGCCGACACCGTCGGCGAGGCGGTCGGGGCGGTGTGGGTGACCAGCACGCTGCCGTCGGCCGTGCCGCCCTCGGAGGCCAGCTGGGCCGTGGTGCCGGCCGTCCCGCCGGTGTCGGTCGTGCCGCCGGTGGCGCCGGCGTCCTGGCTGGGGGACGGGTCGGGCGTCGGTCCGCCGCCCTCCGAGCCGGCGGTCGTGCCGCCGCCCGTGGTGGGACAGGTCTCGGAGGGCACGAAGGCGAACTTCTCCAGGTAGGCCGAGCCCGGCTGGAGGACGAGTCCGGAGACCTCCAGGGACGGGTCGGGCAGACCGGTGGCCGCGTCCCCTGACACGTGCCGGGTGAGGACGATCTTTGCCTGGTCCGCGGCGCCCTGCGCGGTCGCGCCGACGGTGCCCGGACCGCCGACGGTGCAGGCGGTGGAGGAGACGTTCATGACGCGGAAGCTGCCGTAGACCACGCCCGCGGAGTCCGGTGCGCCGGCGCTGCCGCTGGCGGAGCCCAGCTGGGCCGCCGTGCACAGCGGGACGCCCGCGGCCAGGGTGGCGGACGGGTCGGCCCCGTTGGCGGAGCCGGTGCCGCCGCCGGTGCCGTGGCCCTTCGCGTCGTTCTTCCCTGGCTGCCTGCCGGGCCTGACGCTGCTGCTGTCGCCGCCCTTGCCGCCGCCCGGACCGGTGTCCTTGTCCTTGCCCTGGCCGGTGCCGCCCTGGGCCTGCGAGGACTGGCCGGCCATGGCGGTGTTGGGGTCGGTGCCGCCGGAGTCCGAGACGTGGACGAGGGCGGGGATGGCCGTGCCGATGAACAGGGCCGCGGCGGCCATGCCGACGGCGGCCTGCCGCTTGCGGGCCCGCCGGGCGGGCACGGCCCGGCGCAGATGGTCCAGCGTGCCGGTGCGCGGCTCCATGTCGTCGACCGCGGAGCGCAGCATCCGGCGCAGGTCCAGCTCGTCCGAGCCGAGCCCGTCGAGGCCCGGGTCGAGCCCCCCGGTGCCCTTTTCGTCGGGGCCGTGGTTCACAGTTCCGTTCCCAGCGTGCGATGACATGTGGTCTTGCTCGTACTGCTTCGTCGGTTCGGGTGGTCTCTCATGCCGGCGCCTCCATGGCCACCCGCAGCGCGGCGATGCCCCGTGAGCCGTAGGCCTTCACCGAGCCCAGCGAGATGCCGAGCGTCTCGGCGACCTGGGCCTCGGTCATGTCGGCGAAGTAGCGCAGCACGAGCACCTCGCGCTGGCGGCGCTGCAGTCCCTTCATCGCCTTGATGAGGTCACGGCGCTCCAGCTGGTCGTAGGCGCCCTCCTCCGCGCTCGCCATGTCCGGCATCGGCTTGGAGAGCAGCTTCAGGCCGAGGATGCGCCGGCGCAGCGTGGAGCGGGAGAGGTTGACGACCGTCTGCCTGAGGTAGGCGAGGGTCTTCTCGGGGTCGCGGACGCGCTTGCGGGCCGAGTGGACGCGGATGAAGGCCTCCTGGACGACGTCCTCGCAGGAGGCGGTGTCGTCGAGGAGGAGGGCGGCGAGACCGAGCAGCGAGCGGTAGTGCGCCCGGTAGGTCTCGGTGAGGTGGTCGACGGTGGTCCCGGCGACCGCGGTGGCCTCGGCCGCCGCGGTCTCGTCGGAGCCGTCACGCTGACTGGGTATGCGGGCGGGCCGCGCTGCGGGCATGGGCGCGATCACCGGCATGCCGCCGGGCGTGCGGGGCCGGAGCGCCGCACGCGGCGGCCGAAGGGCCGCGGTGCCGCGGGCCGCAGTGAGTTCGAGTACCTCTGCCACGCCAGTTGGACACGTCTGCCCCCGCCAGGGTTGTACGTGCCGGGCGTCACATGTGCGACAGCCGGTGGTGCCCCAAGTGCCGTCATGCGTCCCGCTCTTCCCCTATGTCCGATATAGACGGGCGCCAAGACGCCCGGCCGATCACGGCGCCCCCACGCCCCGAAGAGTGACCGCAAAGACGCTCCCCGCCCTCCGCGCGGTTGCGGAGGGCGGGGAGGAAAATCCTCTGTTGCCCGAGGGAACGATTCAAGTGGTTTGGACCATGCTCCCGGCCACACTTCTTACCCTGATCCTACAAAGTGGTCACCTGTGGCTCTCGGGCCCGGTCGATTCCCGCGCCACCAGCTCCGCGATCTGAGCGGTGTTCAGCGCGGCTCCCTTGCGCAGATTGTCGCCGCACACGAACAGCTCCAGCGCGGTCGGGTCGTCCAGCGCCCGCCGCACCCGGCCCACCCAGGAGGGGTCGGTGCCCACGACGTCGGCCGGGGTGGGGTACTCGCCGGCGGCCGGGTCGTCGCACAGCACCACGCCGGGCGCGGTGGCGAGGATCTCGCGGGCGCCGTCGACCGTGACCTCGCCCTGGAAGCGGGCGTGGACGGTCAGCGAGTGCGTGGTGATCACCGGCACCCGCACACAGGTCACCGCGACCGGCAGCTGCGGCAGCCCGAGGATCTTGCGGGTCTCGTCGCGGACCTTCATCTCCTCCGACGACCAGCCGTCCTGCACCAGCGACCCGGCCCACGGGACGACGTTCAGCGCGACCGGCTCCGGGAACGGCCCGGTGCTGTCCCCGACGGCCCGCCGTACGTCCCCGGGGGCGGTCCCCAGCTCGGTCCCGGCGACCAGCGACAGCTGGGCCCTGAGCGTCTCCACACCGGCCTGCCCGGCCCCGCTCACCGCCTGGTACGACGACGCCACCAGCTCGCGCAGCCCGAACTCGGCGTGCAGCGCGCCCAGGGCGACGATCATGGTCAGGGTGGTGCAGTTGGGGTTCGCGATGATCCCGCGCGGGCGGTTGCGCACCGCGTGGGCGTTGACCTCGGGCACCACGAGGGGCACGTCCGGGTCCATCCGGAAGGCTCCGGAGTTGTCGACGACCACGGCGCCGTGGGCGGCGGCGACCGGCGCCCACTCGGCGGCGACCGCGTCCGGGACGTCGAACATGGCGATGTCGACCCCGGCGAAGGCGTCCTCCGTCAGGGCCACGACCTCGACCTCCTCCCCGCGCACGGCGAGCTTGCGGCCGACCGAGCGGGGGGAGGCGATCAGACGGATCTCGCCCCAGACGTCCGCGCGCTGGGACAGGATCTGGAGTATGACCGCGCCGACGGCTCCGGTCGCTCCCACGACCGCGAGCGTCGGCTTCGTGGTCATCGGCCGGTGCCTCCGTAGACCACGGCCTCGTCCGTGTCGGAGTCGAGTCCGAAGGCCGTGTGGACGGCGCGGACGGCCTCCGGCACGTCGTCCTTGCGGGTGACGACCGAGATGCGGATCTCGGAGGTGGAGATCAGCTCGATGTTCACGCCCGCGTCGGACAGCGCCTCGAAGAAGGAGGCGGTGACGCCCGGGTTGGTCTTCATGCCGGCGCCGACCAGCGAGATCTTGCCGATTTGGTCGTCGTAGCGCAGCGAGTCGAAGCCGATGCCGGAGCGGCCCTTCTCCAGCGCGTCGATCGCCTTGCGGCCCTCGGTCTTCGGCAGCGTGAAGGAGATGTCCGTCAGGCCCGTGGAGGCGGCGGACACGTTCTGCACGACCATGTCGATGTTGATCTCGGCGTCGGCGATGGCCCGGAAGATCGCGGCGGCCTCACCCGGCTTGTCCGGCACGCCGACGACCGTGATCTTGGCCTCGGAGGTGTCGTGCGCGACACCGGAGATGATGGCCTGCTCCACCTGCTTGTCCCCAATCGGCTCACTGCTGACCCATGTGCCCTGCAGTCCGCTGAAGCTGGACCGGACATGGATCGGGATGTTGTAGCGGCGGGCGTACTCCACGCAGCGGTGGAGCAGCACCTTGGAGCCGGAGGCCGCGAGCTCCAGCATGTCCTCGAAGGAGATCCAGTCGATCTTCTTCGCCTTCTTCACCACGCGCGGGTCGGCGGTGAACACGCCGTCGACGTCGGTGTAGATCTCGCAGACCTCGGCGTCGAGGGCGGCGGCGAGGGCGACGGCCGTCGTGTCGGACCCACCGCGGCCGAGCGTGGTGATGTCCTTCTTGTCGGCGCTGACGCCCTGGAAACCGGCGACGATCGCGATGTTGCCCCGGTCGAGCGACTCCCGGATCCGGCCCGGTGTGACGTCGATGATCCGGGCCTTGTTGTGGACCGAGTCGGTGATGACGCCTGCCTGGCTGCCGGTGAAGGACTGGGCCTCGTGGCCCAGGTTTTTGATCGCCATGGCCAGCAGGGCCATGGAGATCCGCTCTCCGGCGGTCAGCAGCATGTCGAATTCCCGCCCGGCAGGCATCGGAGAGACCTGCTCGGCGAGATCGATCAACTCGTCCGTCGTGTCGCCCATCGCGGAAACGACGACGACAACCTGGTTGCCGTTCTTCTTCGCTTCCACGATCCGCTTGGCGACGCGCTTGATGCCCTCGGCATCGGCTACGGAGGAGCCTCCGTACTTCTGCACGACAAGGCCCACGTGCGCTCCTCGCTCGGTTCGTTTGTGTCGGCTCAGTCTATCGAGCGTCCGAATTCCACCATCGCGCTCCCGCATGGTGAGACGTCGGCCGCTCGCTTCCGGAAGGGCTCTTGCCCAGCGCGGGGGCGACCACGCGGAAAGTGCCCCGGGTCACAGAAACCCCGGTTGAATCACCAGGGAAACGTTCCGATGGCCAGGGGGGCCTGTCCATGACCGACACACTGCTCGCGGCGATCGTCCTGCTCGGCGCGGGCGTCCAGTGGCTGACCGGGATGGGCTTCGCCCTGGTCTCCGTGCCGGCGCTGGTGCTGCTGCTCGGCCCCGCCGACGGGGTGGTGCTCGCCAACTGCGCGGCCGGGGCGATCAGCGTCGTGGGGCTGGCGGGCGGCTGGCGGCGGGTACGGCCGGCGGCGATGGTGCCGCTGTGCCTGGCCGCGGCCTGCACGGTGCCGGCGGGCGCCTGGCTGACCCGCCATCTCCCGCACCCCGTACTGCTGTTGCTGATGGGCGTCCTGGTGACGGCGGCCGTCCTGCTCGTCATGCGCGGCGCCGAGGTGCCGGCCCTGCGCGGCGGCCGGGGCGCGGTGACGGCCGGCGCGCTGGGCGGCTTCATGAACGCGGCGGCGGGCGTGGGCGGTCCGCCGGTGTCCCTCTACGCCCTCAACGCGGGCTGGACGGTACGGGAGTTCGTGCCCAACGCCCAGTTCTACGGCGTGGTCGTCAACGCGTTCTCCGTCGCGGCGAACGGGCTGCCCCGCCTGGCCCCGCCCCAGTGGGCCCTGGCCGCCGCGGCGATGGCCGCGGGCGCCCTCGCCGGACACACGATCGCCGCCCGCATCCCCGAGCACCGGGCCCGGTACCTGGTCCTCCTGCTGTCCCTGGCGGGCGGCGCCACGGCGATGACCAAGGGCCTGTGGGGCCTGTGGCCCGCCTGACCCGCGCGCCGCCCACGGGTCACCGCCGCGCCCGCACCGGGCGGCACGCGCCGGCGCCCCCGCGCGACCCGCCTGCTACTTGCCCTGCTGGATTCCCAGGGGTCCGCCGATCTCCTCCGCCATGACCCGGCCCGCCTCGAACTCCAGGGTCTCGTCGCCCATGGCGGGCTGGTCGGTGTCGAGGCCGTCGAGCTCCTCGAGGGGCTGGTTGAGGCGGACGTGGATGAGGACCGACTGGAGGGCGCGCAGGACGGCGGAGGCCGTGGGTCCCCAGTTGGAGAAGTAGGAGAACTGCCACCACCACAGGGCCTCCGTGGTGCGGCCCGCACGGTAGTGGGCCATGCCGTGGCGCAGGTCGGTGATGACGTCGGCGAGGTCGTCGGAGAGACGGGCCGGCACCGGGGCCCGGCGGGGCTCGTAGGGGTCGAAGACCTCGGAGTAGACGTCGACGGGGTCCAGCAGCCGCGCGAAGTTCTCGCGAATCCCGTCCACGTCCGGCTCGGGGCCCGGATCGGGCTCGTAGCGCTCCTCCGGAACGATGTCCTCGTGGGCGCCCAGACGGCCGCCTGCCAGCAGGAGCTGGGAGACCTCCAGGAGCAGGAAGGGGACCGCCGATTCGGGTTCGTCGCCCTTCGCCACCTCTGTGACGGCCACCAGGAAGCTCTCCACCTGGTCCGCGATCTGGACCACGAAGTCGTCCGGGTTCTGCGTCGTGTCGTGCAGCGTGGCGTCAGACATCTAGGAGTCGTCTCCCCTCGAAGGCGCGGCCGAGGGTGACCTCGTCCGCGTATTCCAGGTCGCCACCCACCGGGAGGCCGCTGGCCAGGCGGGTGACCTTCAGGCCCATGGGCTTGATCATGCGGGCGAGGTACGTGGCCGTCGCCTCGCCTTCGAGATTCGGATCGGTGGCCAGGATCAGCTCCGTGACCGTCCCGTCGGCCAACCGCGCGAGAAGTTCTCGTATACGCAGGTCGTCGGGTCCCACACCCTCGATCGGGCTGATGGCGCCGCCGAGCACGTGGTAGCGGCCGCGGAACTCACGGGTGCGCTCGATCGCGACGACGTCCTTCGGCTCCTCCACCACACAGATGACCGACGGGTCGCGGCGCGGATCGCGGCAGATGTTGCACAGCTCCTCCTGTGCCACGTTGCCGCAGGTCGCGCAGAAGCGGACCCTCGCCTTCACCTCCAGGAGCGCCTGCGCGAGCCGCTTCACGTCCGTCGGCTCGGCCTGCAGGATGTGGAAGGCGATCCGCTGCGCGCTCTTGGGACCGACGCCGGGCAGCCGCCCCAGCTCGTCGATGAGGTCCTGGACCACGCCTTCGTACAACGGACTGCCCTTCCTGGAGACCTTTCGGTACGTACGCTAGTTGGCCCGGACTCAGAACGGCAGACCGGGGATGCCGGTGCCGCCGCCCAGGCCCTGGGCCAGCGGGCCGAGCTTCTGCTGCTGGAGCGCCTGCGCGTTCTCGTTGGCCGCCTGCACGGCCGCCACGATCAGGTCGGCGAGGGTCTCGGTGTCCTCCGGGTCCACCGCCTTGGGGTCGATCCGCAGGCCGCGCAGCTCACCGGCGCCGGTCACGGTGGCCTGCACCAGGCCACCGCCCGCCTGCCCGTCGACCTCCGTGTTCGCCAGTTCCTCCTGCGCCCGTTGCAGGTCCTGCTGCATCTTCTGGGCCTGCTGGAGCAACTGCTGCATGTTGGGCTGGCCACCACCGGGGATCACGATCAGCTCCTCTACGTTCTTCTCCTTGGGCACGAGCCTACGTGGTCTGCGCGACCATCACACCGCCACTCTTTCGAGTGAGAAAGATGGCAGTCCTATACCTGATCAAGGCCCTCTTCCGGGCGGAAAAGAGGGGAAAGCTACGTCCGGGCCACCCATTGGGCGGTAGGAAGGGTGCCGCGCGTCGGCATGGAATGTCACGCAACGCGACCGTTCGTGATCAGTTGGGAGTGCCGGGTGGGTCAGCCGGAGATGCAGCCCGAGGGTCCGCCTCAGGACGGGCGGGGCGAGGGTGCGGCCGGACTGCGGCCGGGCGATCTGACCGGGCGGTCCTTCCCGCTCGGGGACTGGGGGGAGCCCGCCGAGCGGCTGGACGAGCTGTACCGGTGGGTGGAGCACGGGGCGCTGCGGACGGCGGACTGGTATCTGCGGGACCGGGTGTGGAAGCGGCGCGGGGCCCGGGTGCTGCGGTCCGGCGCGGCGGCGGGCGCGGTGGCCGGGGCGGCGCTGCCGCTCTTGGACCTGACCGGGGTGGCCCGCGGGGTGGCGCCCTGGGGGAGCCTGGCGCTGCTGCTCGCGGTCGCCTGCGTCGGCGTCGACCGCTTCTTCGGGGTGACGTCCGGATGGATGCGGGACGTGGCCACCGCGCAGGCGGTGCAGCGGCGGCTGCAGGCGTTGCAGTTCGACTGGGCCGCGGAGAGCGTCCGGGAGGTGCTGGGACCGGCGGACGGCACCGCGAGCGAGGCCGCCGAGCGGTGCCTGGGCGTGCTGCGTCGGTTCTCGGAGGACGTGACGGAGCTGGTGCGCACCGAGACCACCGACTGGATGGTGGAGTTCCGCACCGGCTCGGCCCCGCTCGGCATCCAGGCGGCGGTGGCGTACGTGCCGCGGCAGGAGGCGGGTGGCGCGGGCGGCCGCTTCCCGCTGCCGCCGGCGAACGGGACGCGCCCGAACATGCCGCGGCAGCGGCCGCCGGAGCCCCGGTAGCCCACCGGGCGGCTACGCGCAGAGCCTCATCCCCTCCGGGGTCCAGCACGGCACGTGCCCGTGGGTGCGGATGACGTCCTGTCCGTTGCCCCGCGCCAGATAGGTCAGGAAGCTGGAGACCAGGGAGTCCGCGGGGGGCCGGCCGTAGGTGTAGGCGTACTCGATCTCGCGGTAGGGGTAGCGGCTGTGCCCGTGCTCGATCGCGTCCACCGAGGGCGCGTCCCCGTCGAGGCCCAGCACGCGCAGCCCCTTCGCGCCGGTGGCCAGGTTCAGCTCGCTGTAGCCGATCGCGCCGGGCAGCTGGGCGACCTCCGCCAGCACCTGGGCGGTGGAGTCGAGTTCGCAGCGGGTCACCGGCGCCGACGGATAGTCCTTGTGGACGCAGTCGACGGAGGAGTTCGCCGTCTCGCCCCGCCCCAGCACCCGCCGCTGGAAGACCTGCCGGGTCCCGGAGTTGGCGTCCCGGCTGACCAGGTGGACGGGCAGCGGACGCCCGCCCAGCCGCGCCCAGTCGGTGATCCTTCCCTGGTACAACCGGCGCACGTCCGCCGTGGACAGGTTCCGCACGCCCACGTCGTCGTTGACGACGAGCGCGAACACGGACAGGGCGACCCGGTTCTCGCGCAGACTGGGCATGCCGCCGGGCTTGGGCCCGTCCGAGAGGGCGACGACCGGCGGTGACCCCTTCTCCTTCCAGGCGGCGCCGTCGGCGGCCAGCTCCCGTATGCCCGCCGTGGATCCGTGCGCGTCCACCGTGACGGCGGCCCCCTCGCAGTCCTCCTCGTACTTCTTCGCCACCTCCCGCATGACCGGCTCGAACGCCGTCGACCCGGTCACCGTCAGCCGTCCCTTCGCGCAGCCGATCGGCGGCGGGCTGCCGTCGCGGGCGACGACGATCGCGGCCAACGTCACCACGCACACGGTGAGCATGATGGTGATGGACCGGGAGGCCCGGCTGAACAGGGGCGGCTTGTCGTCCGGGGTGGCACTGCGGTTGGGGTGGACCTCGCCCTCCCGGATCCCGCCGATCAGCCGGATCTCGCGGCCCACGTCGCCGCCCGAGAGCAGTACCAGCAGCTTGAAGTGGTCGCCCTTGTTGAGCGGGACGCGCGGGACATGGAGGGTGTTGCCCGCGTAGCCGAAGCCGCGCTCGGCGGTGAAGTGGTCCATCAGATGGTCGGTGTCGCTCGGCTGGGTCACCGAGACCCCGCGGATGGTCCGGTCGGTGAACACCGCCGTCAGGCCGTGCCGTTCGGGGCCCGTGTAGTCGTCGTGGTCGATGCCCTGCGAGCCGTCGTTCTCGACGCGCAGCAGGACGAGCGTGGCGTCCGACATGCCCGGCACCTCGTCGAAGAGCCCCAGGCGCCGGTTGGCCCGCCCCGACCGCACGTCGTCACCGACCGGGTTGTCCATCTGCACGCGGTAGCCGATCCGCTTGCGCCGCGGCACCCGGCGCTCGTACCCGACCATGCCCGCGGACGCGGCGATGCCCAGCAGCGCCGTACCGACGGCGACGACGTTCTCCGCGCTCAGCCACGACATGTGGGTGCCCCCGCCACTCCCCGGAGCCGGATGGTGGAGTCACGGTACGCGCCGGAAAGGGGGCGAACGGGACCCGTCCGCGGAAGTTCGCCGGACGTTCAACCAGCCCACGGGACACGGGAGTCGGCCGCTGTCCCCCGGTCACTGCTTGCTGTAGGTCAGGCTCTCCCCGCCGCCCTGCTGCGTCCGCTTCAGCCGGCCGCCCGACAGCAGTGTGATCTCGGTGGCCTCGCCCGGGGTGCAGGAGGAGGCGGGGGCACCGCTGGTGACGGTGGACGGGCCGATCTCCAGCGGCCCGCCGGCGCCGGGCGCCCGGGTGAGCGTGGCCGCGAAGACGCAGTGGTACCTCCCGCCGTCGTCGGTGGGGCCGTCCGCGACCAGGGTCAGCACGCTGTCCCCCACCCGCCCCTGGCGGATGGTCAGTTGACGGCTGCCGGTGCCGGTCCCGCCGGTGCTGTCGATGGTCGTCCACCAGGTCCCCAGGTACGCGTCCGGGACCGCCCCGTCCGAGGAGGCGGAGGAGGACGGCGCGGACGTGGCCGGGGTGGGGGTGGGCGCCGTGGAACTCTCGGGCGGCGCGGAGGTGGCGGTGGGCGCGGGGCCGGCCGTGCCGTGGCCCTTGTCGCCGCCGCCCCGGTTCATCAGCGCGTACACGGAGCCGCCCGCACCCAGCGCGACGACCAGCGCGATCACGACGAGCAGCGCGGTCGACCGGCCGTTGCGCCGCTCGGGCTCCGGCGGCACCGCGGCCGGCGGTGGCCCGTAGGGCGGGGTGGAGCCGAGCCCGCCGGCGCCGTATGGGCCGCCGCCGTAGCCCTGGTACGACTGCGGCGGGTACCCGTAGGCCGCGGAGGGCTGGGGGTGCTGCTGGGCCTGCTGCTGCGGATACCCGTACGACCCCTGCACCGCCCCGAACCCCGGGGGCGGCGCAGGCACCCCGGGCGGCGGGGTCCGCCCCGCCACGACGGTCGGCTGGTACCCGGCCGCGGGACTCCCGTCCGCCGCGCCCGTCTCGTCGGTCCCCGTGCTCCCGTCGGACACGGCGGCGTGCTCGGGGGACCCCGCGCCCGCACCCGCCGCTTCCGTCCCGTCGGGGCCCCTCGCGTCCGAGGGCGCACCGGCGCCGGAAGACGCCTCCGGGTCCTCCACCTCCAGCAGGCCCACCGCGTGCCGGCCCAGCTGGGCGACCAGGGAACCCGGCAGCCAGGGATCACGGGACCGGCCCCCGGACACCGTGTCCTCCGCGCCGGTCCGCTCCAGCACCGAGTCCAGCGACGGCCGGGCCCCGGGGTCCTTGCGCAGGCAGTCCCGCACCAGGTCGGCGATCCCCTCCGGCACCCCCTCCAGGTCCGGCTCCTCCTGCGCGATCCGGAACATCAGCGCGTGCACCCCGCTGTTGGTGCTGCCGAACGGCAGCCTCCCGGTCGCCGCGTACGCCAGCACCGACCCGAGGCAGAACACGTCGCACGCCGGTGTGATCCGGTCGCCCCGCACCTGCTCGGGCGCCATGAACCCGGGCGAGCCGACCAGCGACCCGGTCCGGGTCAGCCCCTCCCCGCCGACCGAGGTCGTCTCCAGCGCCCGGGCGATCCCGAAGTCGATCACGCGCGGGCCGTCGATGGTCACCAGCACGTTCGACGGCTTCAGGTCCCGGTGCACGATCCCGGCCGCGTGGATGTCCTTCAGCGCGTGGGCGAGCCCGGCCGCGAGGATCCGTACGGACCGCTCGGGCAGGGCGCCGTGGTCATGGCCCACGACCTGCTGGAGGCTCGGCCCGGCCACGTACCCCGTGGCCACCCACGGCACCGCGGCCTCGGTGTCGGCGTCCAGCACGGGCGCGGTCCAGTACCCGCCGACCCGCCGCGCGGCCTGCACCTCCTGCCGGAACCGCTCCCGGAACTCCTCCTGCTCGGCGAGCTCCTCGCGGACCAGTTTCACGGCGACGGTACGGCCGCGGTCCGACCTGGCCAGGTACACGTGCCCCATGCCGCCCGCGCCGAGCCGCGCCAGCAGCCGATAGCCCCCGATGCGCTGCGGATCCCCCGGTCCCAGCTTCTCCATGGCCGCCCCGCCTTCCCCCCATACGTGTGCAACGGACCGAGAATAGTGTGGTCGTACAAGGTGCCGGGCGGGCCCGCCTCTACGGTTCCGTAACAGGCTCACGGGGGCTCCCGGGCGGTCTGCCGCCGCGGCCTGTCGACAACCTGTCGCAAAAACGCCCCGACCACGGAACAGGACGCCGATACCCCGTCCGCATCCCGGACATTTACGCTCGCCCGCATGACCCCTCAGCCCAACCCCGGAGCCGGCGCCGCAGTGAAGGCCGCGGACCGTGCGCACGTCTTCCACTCCTGGTCCGCCCAGGACCTCATCGACCCCCTCGCCGTCGCCGGCGCCGAGGGGTCGTACTTCTGGGACTACGACGGCACGCGGTACCTGGACTTCTCCAGCGGGCTCGTCTTCACCAACATCGGCTACCAGCACCCCAAGGTCGTCGCGGCCATCCAGGAGCAGGCGGCGACGATGACGACGTTCGCGCCCGCGTTCGCCGTAGAGGCCCGCTCGGAGGCGGCCCGGCTGATCGCCGAGCGCACCCCCGGCGACCTGGACAAGATCTTCTTCACCAACGGCGGCGCCGACGCCGTCGAGCACGCGGTGCGCATGGCCCGGCTGCACACGGGCCGCCCGAAGGTGCTCTCGGCCTACCGCTCGTACCACGGCGGCACCCAGCAGGCCGTGAACATCACCGGCGACCCGCGCCGCTGGGCCAGCGACAGCGGTGCCGCCGGCGTCGTCCACTTCTGGGCGCCGTTCCTGTACCGCTCCCGCTTCTACGCCGAGACGGAGGAGCAGGAGACCGCGCGGGCCCTGGAGCACCTGGAGACGACGATCGCCTTCGAGGGCCCGGGCACCATCGCCGCGATCATCCTGGAGACCATCCCCGGCACGGCCGGGATCATGATCCCGCCGCCCGGCTATCTGGCCGGGGTGCGCGAGCTGTGCGACAAGTACGGGATCGTCTTCGTCCTGGACGAGGTCATGGCCGGCTTCGGCCGGACCGGCGAGTGGTTCGCGGCCGGGCTGTTCGACGTCACCCCCGACCTGATGACCTTCGCCAAGGGCGTGAACTCCGGCTATGTGCCGCTCGGCGGCGTGGCCATATCGCAGCGGATCGCGGAGACCTTCGGCAAGCGCCCCTACCCCGGTGGCCTCACCTACTCGGGGCACCCGCTGGCCTGCGCCGCCGCCGTCGCCACGATCAACGTGATGGCGGAGGAGGGCGTGGTCGAGAACGCCCGGCTGCTCGGCGAGACGGTGCTCGCACCGGGCCTCGCGGAGCTCGCCGAGCGGCACCCGAGCGTCGGCGAGGTCCGCGGTGTCGGCATGTTCTGGGCGCTGGAGCTGGTCAGGGACCGGGAGACCCGCGAGCCGCTGGTGCCGTACAACGCGGCGGGCGAGGCGAACGCCCCGATGGCCGCGTTCGCCGGCGCCGCCAAGAAGCACGGCCTGTGGCCCTTCGTGAACATGAACCGCACCCACGTCGTCCCGCCGTGCAACGCGTCCGAGGCCGAGCTGAAGGAGGGTCTGGCCGCGCTCGACGCCGCGCTGAGCGTCGCCGACGAGTACACGGTGTGACACCGTGTGGCAGCCGGCCCGGGCATCACGGACTGTGACCGGACCAAGGCTGCCGCCTGGCCGATCCGAACGCGTAAGGTGACGTGCTCGTAAGACATAGCGAGTACGTACGAGTACGTCACCCGTACGCGTGAGGAGAGGCCCGGACCATGCCCGCGAACGGCGCCGTGACGCGCAGCACCCTGCGCCAGCAGATCGCGGACGCGCTCCGTGACGAGGTGCTGGCGGGGCGGCTGCGGCCGGGCCGGGCGTTCACCGTCAAGGAGATCGCCGAGCAGTACGGCGTCTCGGCCACCCCCGTCCGCGAGGCGCTGGTCGACCTGTCCGCGCAGGGCATCCTCGAGGCCGACCAGCACCGCGGCTTCCGGGTGCCCGAGTACTCCCTCAGCGACTACCGGAACATGATCGAGGCGCGCAGCCTGGTCACCGACGGCATGTTCCAGGCCCTCGCCACCGGCCACCCCGCCTTCCAGTCACCGCCGGACGACCCCCGCACCGCGGCGGTGCTCGCGACCGTGCGGCGCCGCGGCGAGGAGGCGCAGCGCGCCGCCGCGGCAGGCGACCTCACCATCCTGATCGGCTACGACCTGCGCTTCTGGCGCGAGCTGAGCGTCCTGTTCGGCAACCCCTATCTCGCCGACTTCCTGCACCGGCTGCGCGTCCAGTCCTGGGTGTGCGCGGTGCAGCACCTGCTCCGCCTCCCCGATCTGCGCGGCCGCCTCTGGGCCGGGCACACGGACCTGGTCGACGCCCTGGCCCGCCGCGAGGCCGAGACCGCCCGCCGCGTCGTCGCCGCCGCCAACGCCCATTCCCTGGCACTGCTGGAAGGACTGGCCGGTAGCTGAGCGGACGAGAGGGTATGGGACCTGCACCGCACCGACTACCCTTCCCTGACCACCTGCCGCTGTGCGTGAACGCGCGCGCCGATGCGAGGAGCCCTCTTTGGCCTGTGACCTGTGGCTGGTACCGCTCGTCGACGTGTTGTGCCACACCCCGGACAACCCGTTCGCCGATGAACTCGCGCACTACAACGACGCGCTGGCCGCGGCCGGGCTCCCACCGGTGCCGGTGTACCAGTACATGCCGGGCCTGTCCGGCGAGGTCGCACCGGTCGCCGGTTTCGACTACGACGCCCTGCACTTCCTGCGCCGGGCCTATCTGCTCCAGGTCTGCGGGCTGCCGGTGACCCCGGTGGACGAGCTGGGCGGCGACTACGAGCAGCTGCTGGAGATGTTCGAGTCCACGGCCCAGCAGTCGCACCTGGTCTGGCACTACGACCACGCGGGGGCGTACGTCCCGGTCGACTTCCCCGACCCGCTGTCCAATGACGAACTCCTGGCGGGCGGTGGCCCGTTGGGGTCCTCCCAGTCGCTGCTGCGGGAACTGCAGTACGTCGCCCCGACCATCGGCATCGACCAGGCCAACCCCCCGGCGGCCCCGGCCCCGCCGGCGGCCCCCACGGAGCTGGAGGAGCCGGCCGTCCCCGCTCCCTACGACCCCAGCCCCTTCGCCCGCGAACGGCACGTGTGGCTGGGCCTGCACGCGGCGGCGACGCGCTCGCTGGCCCAGGGCTCGATGATCGTCTTCAGCTGAGAGCGGCGCGCGGCCCCAGGGGGCACCGCACGGACGACGAGGGCCCCCGGGACGAACCCGGCGGCCCTCGCGTGCGACGCCGTAGCGTCAGCCGACCTGCGGCAGCGGCCGGCCCAACTGCGCGAACAGCCCGAGCCGGTCGCTCACCGCGTGGATCTCGGCGATGACCGCCTCGAAGAAACCCAGGAGGACTGTCTTCTTGGCGTCGTCGGCCGCGCTGCTCACAACCCCCTGCGGCCCAGGCCCCGATGATCAGAAGACCGGGGTCCCGTTCTGCGTCAGCTTCCAGTTGGTGACGGCGAAGTCGGCCGGGTCGAGGGTCTTCTTCGTCGTCACGTAGTCGATCATCAGCTGACGGATCTCGTTGGTCGAGCTGTAGGCGATGTCCGCCGCGGCGATGTGCGGGTAACCCGAACCGCCGTTCGCCCGGTAGTTGTTGACCGCCACCACGAAGACCTGGCCGTCGGCCACGGGCGCGCCGTTGTAGCTCAGGTTCTTGATCCGGGAGCCCTCCGGCTGCGCGATGTCGATCTCGTAGTCGACGCCCGCCGCCGTGTCGTACATGTAGTCCCAGAAGCTGTTGGCGTTGGTGAGGGTGGAGGTGTCCACCTTCGTGCCCGCGGGTACCTGGTGGTAGTACTTCGCCGCGTACTCCAGGTAGTCCTTCAGCTGGGCACCCGTCAGCTTCTTGCCGTAGAGGGTGTTGTCGTAGATGTAGAGGCCGGCGATGTCCTTGATGGTGACGTTGCCCTGGGGGATGTCGGCCGTGCGGCTGAACGGCGCGGCCACGGAGATCAGCGGGAGCGCCGCGTCCGCCGTCGACAGGCCCGACTTCACCGTGTCCATCTGGACCTTGTGGATGAAGTCCATGATCGGCACGTCCTGCCAGCAGGAGTCCGCCGCCGAGAGGTCCGCCGTGCAGGTGCCGACGGCCGTGTTCACGTACTTCACGACCAGCTCGTGGTCGGCCTCCAGGAGCTTCTTGATCTCCGGGTCCTCGTCCACCGTGTTGGGGTTGAGGGTCTGCGCCTTCTTGCTCGTCACCTTCCACTGCCCGTGGTGGAGTTCGAGCTCGAAGTCGAAGACGCTCAGGCGGTAGCCCCAGCAGTACGGCTCGGAGAGCAGGACGTCCTCGCCGGTCTGCTCGTTCTTCACGGTGTACGACGGGACCTCGACGTGGGTGTGGCCCACCAGGATCGCGTCGATGCCGGGCACCTGCTCCGCGACCAGGTTCGACGCGTTCTCCACGTACGGGAGTTCGTCGCCGTAGGAGGAGGAGCCGTCCAGGCCGGAGTGGTCGGTCAGGAACACCACGTCACAGCCCAGCGCGCGCAGCCGCGGCACGTACTTCTTGGCCTGCTCGACCAGGCCCGGGAAGACCATCCTGCCGCTGACGTTGTCCTTGTCCCACAGCGCGATGCCAGGGTTGGTGAGGCCGAGGATGCCGACCTTGATGTCGGGGGCGCCGGGGACGCGGATGCGCTTCACCGTGTACGGGTGGAAGGCGGGGCGCAGGGTCTTGGCGTCCAGCGCGTTCGCGCCGAGCAGCGGGAAGTGGCACTGGCTCTCGAACCTGCGCAGCACGTCGATGCCGTAGTTGAACTCGTGGTTGCCGAGGGCGGCGGCGTCGTAGCGCATGTGGTTCATGGCGACGGCCATCGGGTGCTTGGGGCCGGGCTTGCCGTCCGTGCCGGTGATCGGCTCGACGCGGGCGAAGTAGTAGGCCAGGGAGGTGCCCTGGATGATGTCGCCGGCGTCGACGAGGAGGACGTGGTGCTCGCCCTTGGCCTCGCGCTGCTGCTTGATGAGGGTGGCGACCCGCGCCACGCCCACCGAGTTGCCCGCCTTGTCGCTGTAGGCGGCGTCCTTGTAGTAGTCCCAGTCGAAGACGTGGCTGTGCAGGTCGGTGGTCCCGAGGATGGAGAACGACCAGGTGCGCGGCGCCTTGTGGGGCCGGTGGGCGTCGTCCGCGGCTTCGGCGGTGCCGCTGCCGACCGTTCCCGCGGCGGCTACGGCGGCACCCGTGACCGCCGACTTCTTCACGAACTCCCGGCGGTTCATGGGACTGAGAGGCATTCAGGGCTCCTGGAAGGACTGGAGTGCAAGGGCGATGCGACGGTGCCGTGCGGAGGCTACCCGCGTAGATGGTTCTCGTCCATGCATCTGCCAGGAACCAGGGAATGACCATGTCCGGGTCAAGGATGGGCCAACGGGGAGGAGTTGGTGGACAACGGGTGAACGCAGGCTACGCACACGCGGATTCAGGGCGGGACGGCGTCACACGCGGCCGATGAGCCTGATCTCCGGCGGCCACAGCACCCCGCTCGCCACCAGCAGGGAAGGCCCGAGATGGATCGGGCACACCCGCAGCGGCGGCCTGTTGTGCCGGATCACCTCGAAGACGGCCGGGTCGGAGCAGTCCGTGCCGTCGGCCCGGCCGCCCTCACCGCCGTACGGTCCCCGGCACAGTGCGTTCCGGTGGACGCTCATACGTCCATTGTCCACCGGGCCCGGCACGACGGGGCGCCCGCCGATCGCGCCCCGAGGCGGATCGGCGGGCCCTCCCACCAGCTGTATAGAAGAACCTTTTTTAAACGAAAGTATAATTAGGAAGAACG
>NZ_JBSGDB010000110.1:0-21466 GCF_053602155.1 Streptomyces sp. NPDC004561 | reverse complement strand
GTGCTGGACGCCTCCGGGGTCCCGGTCGCCCGCGCCAAGGTCACGCTGATCGACCGGCGGGGGCGGCAGGCGGGGCCAGCTGCTCCAGCGTCGCCGACACCGCCGGCACCTGTGCCAGGTCGGGCAGCGTGAGGGCGACGATCTCCCGCCGCACCGCCGGCTCCAGCCGCACCACGCGCACTCCCCTCGGCCGGACCGACTCCACCGCCAGCTGCGGCAGCACCGCGACCCCCAGACCAGCGCCGACCAGGCCGACCACCGCCGGGTAGTCGTCCGTGGCGAAGTCGATGCGCGGGACGAACCCGGCGTCCTCGCAGACCTCCACCAGCTGACCCCGGCAGCGCGGGCAGCCCGCGATCCAGGGCTCCCGGGCCAGCTCGCCGATGGCGACGGCCTCCGCGCGCGCGAGCGGGTGCCGTTCGGGCACGAGGGCCACCAGGCGGTCGATCAGCAGGGGCCGTACGACGAGGTCGTCCCAGTCCTCGGCGACCGCGGCGCCCTCGTAGCGGAAGGCCAGGGCGAGGTCGCAGTCGCCTTCGCGCAGCAGCTCGACGGACTTGGGCGGTTCGGCCTCCTCCAGGGAGACGCGGGTGCCGGGGTGGGCGGCGCGCAGGGCGGCCAGGGCGGTGGGGACCAGCGTGGAGCTGCCGCTCGGGAAGGAGACCAGCCGGACCCGGCCGGCCCGCAGGCCCGCGATGGCGGCCACCTCCTCCTCGGCCGCGGTGAGCCCGGCGAGGATGCCGGAGGCGTGCCGGACCAGGGCCTCGCCGGCCTGGGTCAGCCGCATCTCGCGGCCGCTGCGGACCAGCAGCGGGGTGCCGACCGAGGCCTCCAGGGCCTTCATCTGCTGGCTGACGGCGGGCTGGGTGCAGCCCAGTTCGCGCCCCGCCGCCGAGAAGGAGCCGGTGGTGGCGACGGCGCGCAGGACGCGGAGATGACGGGCCTCGATCACCCTCCAAGCATAAGGGCAGCTTGGAGTCCGCGCCGAATATTCGCTCGACGCTTTGAGGCGCGTCCCGTACCGTGCGGGGATGAAGCTTCTCTCGGTCAACCTCGGCCGGCCGCGGCCGGTGCCGTACACGGACCAGGCGGACGGTCTGACGGGCATCGACAAGACCCCGGCCGACGGCCCCGTACGGGTGTCGGCGCCGGGGCCGAAGGGGGTCGGCGCGAGCGGTCTCGCCGGGGACGCGGTGTGCGACCTGCGCCACCACGGCGGGGACGACCAGGCGGTGTACGCGTTCGCGCGCGAGGACCTCGACGACTGGGAGCGCGAGCTCGGCCGGCCGCTGGCCGACGGCTGCTTCGGGGAGAACCTCACGACGGACGGTCTGGACGTCTCGGGGGCGCTGATCGGCGAGCGCTGGCGCATCGGCCCGGCGGTGGTCCTGGAGGTGACCTCGGGCCGGATCCCGTGCCGCACGTTCCAGGGCCATCTGGGCGAACGCGGCTGGGTCAAGAGGTTCACACGGAAGGGCGCAACGGGTGCCTACCTCCGGGTGATCGAGCCGGGCGAGATACGGGCGGGCGATCCGATCGAGGTCGTGCGCCGGCCGGAGCACGGGGTGACGGCGGCGATGGAGTTCCGCGCGACCACCACGGAGCGGGAACTGCTGCCCCGGCTGCTCGCCGCGGCCGATGCCCTGCACCCGGAGGCGCTGGCCGCGGCCCGCAAGTACGTCGCGGCCCAGGCACGCTGAGGGCCTGTCACCGGCCAGCGGACGCCGTCGCTCCGGGTCACTACCCTTGGGCCATGACAACGGCTCTGATTACGGGATCGACCGCGGGCATCGGTGCCGCGTTCGCACGGCGGCTGGCGGCCGACGGGCATGACCTCGTCCTGGTGGCCCGGGACACCCGGCGGCTGCGCGAGCAGGCGACCGAACTGCACGACCGGCACGGCATCGAGGCGGAGGTGCTGACCGCCGACCTGTCCGAGGACAAGGGCATCGAGACGGTCGCGGACCGGCTCGGCGACCGGAAGAACCCGGTCGACCTGCTGGTCAACAACGCCGGCTTCGGCAACAAGGGCCGCTATCTGGACGTCTCGATGGCGGACGAGCTGAAGATGCTCAAGGTGCACTGCGAGGCGGTGCTGCGGCTGACCTCGGCGGCGGCCGAGGCGATGCGGGAGCGCGGCCGGGGCGGGGTCGTCAACGTCGCGTCCGTGGCGGCCTTCGTGCCCCGGGGCACCTACGGGGCGTCCAAGTCGTGGGTCGTGCAGTTCACCCAGGGCGCGGCGAGGGACCTCGCGGGCAGTGGGGTTCGTCTGATGGCCCTGTGCCCCGGCTTCGTGCGCACGGAGTTCCACCAGCGGGCCGGGATGGGCACGGACAACATCCCGGGCTGGATGTGGCTCGACGCCGACAAGCTGGTCGCGGCGGCCCTCGCCGACCTCGCGCGCGGCAAGTCGCTGTCCATCCCGGACCCCCGCTACAAGGCGCTGATGGGCCTGGTGAAGGTCACCCCGCGCGGGCTGATGGGCGGCATCAGCTCCAGGACCGGGCGCAGGTACGGGCCGCAGTAGCCGCGGTGGCGGGCGGGTGCCGCCGGCGGTCCGGTGGGAAGATGAGCGTGACACAACCGGACCAGGGGGGCCGGAGGCGGCGTCATGACCTTCGTACAGCTCATCGAGTGCAGGACGAGCCGGCTGGACGAGATGAACCGGCTCATGGACGACTGGGTCACACAGACCAAGGGAAGGCGCACGGCGACGCACGCCCTGGTCGCCAAGGACCGCTCGGACGCGGCCCACATCGTCGAGGTGGTGGAGTTCCCCTCGTACGAGGAGGCGATGCGCAACTCGAACCTCCCGGAGACCGACAAGATCTTCCAGGAGCTGGTCGCCCTGTGCGACGAGATGCCGACGTTCACCGACCTGGACGTCGTGCGCGACGAGCGGCTGGCCGAGGACACGGTGCGGCGGTTCTTCGGGGCGCTGGCGACCGCGGGTGAGCTGCCTCCGCTCAACGACCTGCTGGACGAGGACATCCACAGCCACGACCCGGTGAACCCGCAGGACACCATCGGCCTGGACAACGCCCGCTCCGAGTACCGGATGTGGCGCGCAGCCTTCGACTTCGCGTTCACGGTCGAGGACGTGCTCGCCCAGGACGACCGGGCCTGCGCACGGTGGTCCTGGAACGCCACGCACCGGGGCGACTTCCTGGGGATCGGCGCCACCGGCAGGCAGGTCGCCATGACCGGGATGACGCTGTTCCGCTTCGCCGACGACGGCAAGATCGCCGAGATCTGGTGGCACGAGGACCAGCTCGGGCTGATGCAGCAGCTGGGCGCGCTAGACGAGTTGGAGCAGTAGCGGCCGGACCACCGGGCCGCAAAACCGCTTTGCCCCCGGGGAACGCACGAAGGCCCGGCACCGTGCCGGTGCCGGGCCTTCGTTCAGGCGCGCAAGCCTCAGTGGGCGTGGCCGTGACCGTGGCCATGGCCCGCGGCCTCCGGCTCCTCTTCCTTCTTCTCGACGACCAGGGTCTCGGTCGTGAGCAGCAGGGAGGCGATGGAGGCGGCGTTCTCCAGGGCGGAGCGGGTGACCTTCACCGGGTCGATGACGCCGGCCTTGACCAGGTCGCCGTACTCGCCGGAGGCGGCGTTGTAGCCGTTGCCCTTCTCCAGCTCCGCCACCTTGGAGACGATGACGTAGCCCTCGAGGCCGGCGTTCTCGGCGATCCAGCGCAGCGGCTCGACGGCGGCGCGGCGGACGACCGCGACACCGGTGGCCTCGTCGCCGGTCTTGCCGAGGTTGCCCTCCAGGACCTTGACGGCGTGGACCAGCGCGGAGCCACCACCGGAGACGATGCCCTCCTCGACCGCGGCGCGGGTCGCGGAGATGGCGTCCTCCAGACGGTGCTTCTTCTCCTTCAGCTCCACCTCGGTGGCGGCGCCGACCTTGATCACGCACACGCCGCCGGCCAGCTTCGCGAGGCGCTCCTGGAGCTTCTCGCGGTCCCAGTCGGAGTCGGTGTTCTCGATCTCGGCCTTGATCTGCGCGATGCGGCCGGTGAGCTCCTCCTGCTTGCCGGCGCCCTCGACGATCGTGGTGTCGTCCTTGGTGACGGTCACGCGGCGGGCGGAGCCGAGCACGTCGATGCCGACCTGGTCGAGCTTGAGGCCGACCTCCTCGGAGATGACGGTGGCACCGGTGAGGATCGCCATGTCCTGGAGCATCGCCTTGCGGCGGTCGCCGAAGCCGGGGGCCTTCACCGCGACGGCGTTGAAGGTGCCGCGGATCTTGTTGACGACCAGGGTCGACAGGGCCTCGCCCTCGACGTCCTCGGCGATGATCAGCAGCGGCTTGGAGGCACCCGACTGGATGACCTTCTCCAGCAGCGGCAGCAGGTCCTGGATGGAGCCGATCTTGCCCTGGTTGATGAGGATGTAGGGGTCGTCGAGGACGGCCTCCATGCGCTCCTGGTCCGTCACGAAGTACGGGGACAGGTAGCCCTTGTCGAAGGCCATGCCCTCGGTGAAGTCCAGCTCCAGACCGAAGGTGTTGGACTCCTCGACGGTGATGACACCGTCCTTGCCGACCTTGTCCATCGCCTCGGCGATCAGCTCGCCGACCTGCTGGTCCTGGGCGGACAGCGCGGCCACGGCGGCGATGTCGGACTTCTCGTCGATCGGGCGGGCCGAGGCGAGCAGGTCCTCGGAGACGGCCTTGACGGCGGCGTCGATGCCCTTCTTCAGGGCGGCCGGGGAGGCGCCGGCGGCGACGTTCTTCAGGCCCTCGCGCACCAGCGCCTGGGCGAGCACGGTGGCGGTGGTGGTGCCGTCGCCCGCGATGTCGTTGGTCTTGGTCGCCACCTCCTTCACCAGCTGCGCGCCGAGGTTCTCGTACGGGTCCTCGACCTCGACCTCACGGGCGATCGTGACACCGTCGTTGGTGATGGTGGGAGCGCCGAACTTCTTGTCGATGACGACGTTGCGGCCCTTGGGGCCGATCGTCACCTTCACCGTGTCGGCCAGCTTGTTGACGCCGCGCTCAAGGGCGCGACGGGCGTCCTCGTCGAACTTCAGAATCTTCGCCATGACAGCGGAAGCCCTCTCGGAAATCTGTGGGTACAAAGACAACTGCGCCCCGGGCGCCCGGCTTCGTTATCGGTCGCGGGGGCCAGGGGCGCAGCTTCAGAAGCAAAGGTTTGCTTCGAGGTGGAACTACTTCTCGATGATCGCGAGCACGTCGCGAGCCGAGAGGACGAGGTACTCCTCGCCGTTGTACTTCACCTCGGTGCCGCCGTACTTGCTGTAGAGGACGACGTCGCCGACCTTGACGTCGAGCGGAAGACGCTCGCCGTTCTCGAAACGGCCCGGGCCCACGGCGAGGACGGCGCCCTCCTGGGGCTTCTCCTTCGCGGTGTCCGGGATGACCAGGCCAGAGGCGGTGGTCTGCTCGGCGTCGAGCGGCTGGACCACGATGCGGTCCTCGAGCGGCTTGATGGCAACCTTGGAGCTGGTGGTCGTCACGATCCGACCTCCCCCTTCGGAGATCTCACGGGGTTAACTGTCTGAGGTGGCGACCAGGTGGATCCGTCGTCGCGGGTGCCGGACCTGCCCGTCGCGTGTTGGCACTCTCCAGGGGGGAGTGCCAGAGCCGAGACTATGACCGCGATTAGCACTCGGTCAAGCGGAGTGCCAATGCCGTGCGGCGCGTCGCCGCGTCCGGGCCGCCCGAGCGCGTTTCGCGCCGGACCGACGGACGGGCCGGCCCCCTACAGGTAGTCCTCGAGACGCCCCACCGTGAGCCCCCGCTGCTGGACCCTCCGCAGCACCCACGCGGTGCGTTCCCCGAGGGACGGGCCCGTCCCCTCGTCCGGGCCGACCAGGACGATGTCGCCGGGGCGCAGCCGGTGCGGGCCCCGGCTGTAGACGAGGTCGGCCCGGGTCAGGGCGGCGCGCCAGAGGACGACCGTGGAGATGCCGCAGTCGGCCGCCGCGCGCAGGGTGGTCGTGTCGTACGTGCCGTGGGGCGGCCGGAAGAGGCGGGGGCGGACGCCGAGGCCGGAGCGGAGGCGGTCCTGCTGGCCGCAGATCTCGGCGCGCTGGCCGGAGTACGGCAGTCCGGCCAGGGCGCGGTGGCGCAGGGCGCGGTTCTGGATGCCGGCGCCGGCCGCGCGCAGGGCGGCGAAGCGGTCGGGGCCGGCGACGCGGCCGGTGAGGAACACGGTCAGGGGAAGCTGGAGTTCGCGGACCATGGTGACGAAGCGGGGGTCCTCTTCGACGCCGTCGCCGTAGGTGAGGAAGACGACCCGGTCGTGGGTGGGGACATGGTCCACGACCGGGGGCAGGACGTCGTCCCCCGGGTGTGCCGAGAGGGGACGGGTGGTGTGCACCGGGGGCCGGGCGAGCGGCTCGGTCAGGCCCCAGTGGCGGTAGGGCTGGACGGGGGCGGGGCCGTGCGGGCGTACTCCCTCGGCCGCCTTCTTGCCCAGGCGTTCGATGGGGTCGACGGACTGGGCGCAGCCCGCGAGGAGCAGGGCCGAGGCGAAGGCCGCGGCGAGGCCCCGCGCCCGCCTCACAGGTAGTCCTCCAGGCGGGCCACGGCGTAGCCCTCGCGCGTGACCTTGTTCAGGAAGCGGCGCATGTCGTCCACCATCGTGCCGTCCCAGTCGCTGCGGCCCCGGAAGTGGGTGAGGACGATGTCGCCGCGGCGCAGCTGCTGGTCGTCCTCGCGGTACTCCCAGTGGTCGACGTACACCTCCTCGTTCCAGATCGGCGCGTACTTGATGCCGCAGGACTTGGCGGCGACCAGGGTGTCCTGGTTGTAGTTGCCGTAGGGCGGGCGGAAGACCTTCGGGCGCTTGCCGAACTGCTTCTGCATGATGTCCTGCATGTCGCAGATCTCGTGCTTCTGCTCCTCGTAGGACAGGCCCGGCAGGTAAGGGTGGTGCAGGGTGTGGTTGTTGAGGGTGTTCCCGTAGGACTGCGCCTTGCGGAAGTAGCCGTAGTCGTCCTTCACCAGGTAGTTGCTGAGGAAGGCGGTGTACGGGATCTTCAGGTCCCGCATCATCTGCAGGAACCGGGGGTCCTTCTCCGAGCCGTCGTCGATGGTGAGGAAGACGACCTTGTTCGTGGTCGGGACGGTGGTGAAGACGGGCGGCAGATCCCAGTCGCCCTGGTGGTCCACCTCGAATCCGGCGCGGGCGGTGATGTGGGGCTTCGTGGCGGGTGGCGGCGGGGGTGTCAGGGGGACCTGTGCCAGTCCCCAGCGCTTGGCGGCGGCGACCAGGCGGGCGTGTTCGGCGGCCTGGAGGGCCCGGGGGTCCGGGGCCGCGGGGGCGGCTCCGCCCTGGCCGGGTGCCGGGCGGGCGGCGGTGGTGGCGGCGCCGGAACAGCCGGTGACGAGGACGGTGGAAGCCAGGACGGCGGCCCCGCAGCCGAGGGCGGCCTTCCGCGCCCGCACCCGTGCCCGACTTTTGTCATTTTGTACTACTACTCGCATGGTGCCGGATCCTCCCAGGCAGCGGCCCGGAACCCCGGCCGACACCACCGTCCGCGGGCGCACCGTCCACCGACTGGCCCACAATGACCCGGTGAACGACCTCGCTCTGCTCCTCACCCCCGAAGGCCGTGCCCTCCTCGACGAGGTCCGCGACACCGCCCCGGCGGACGAACTCGCCGTCGCCACCCGGCTGCGCCGGGACCACCCGGCCGAGCTGGTGTCGGCCGCGCTGGGCCAGGCCCGGCTGCGGCAGCGGGCGGCGGCGAAGTTCGCCGCGGCGGACGCCGAGCGGATGTTCTTCACGCCGAACGGGGTCGAGCAGTCGACGCGGGCGAGCGTGGCGACGTACCGGGCGGAGCGGTTCAGGGAGCTGGGCGTGACCTCGGTGGCCGACCTGTGCTGCGGGATCGGCGGGGACGCGATCGCGCTGGCGCGGGCCGGGATCCGGGTGCTGGCCGTGGACCGGGACCCGCTGACGGCGGCCGTGGCGCGGGCGAACGCCGGGGCGCTGGGGCTCGGCGAGCTGATCGAGGTGCGGGAGGCCGACGTCACGGACGTGGACACCGCCGGCCACGACGCGGTGTTCGTGGACCCGGCGCGCAGGGGCGGACGCGGCAGGATCTTCGATCCCGAGGCGTACTCGCCGCCGCTGTCCTGGGCGGTGTCCGCCGCCCTGAAGGCGCCCCGAGCCGCCCTGAAGATCGCCCCGGGCGTCCCGCACGAGGCGGTGCCCGCGGAGGCCGAGGCCGAGTGGATCTCCGACGGCGGCGATGTGAAGGAGGCCGTGCTCTGGTTCGGCACCGGGGCGCCGGGCGGGGTCCGCGCCACCTTGCTGCCGGGCCCGCGCACCCTCAACGGACGGGGGCTGCCCGACCCCGAGGTCCGGCCGGTGGGGCGCTACCTGTACGAGCCCGACGGCGCGGTGATCCGCGCGCACCTGGTCGCCGAGGTCGCCGAGGAGGTCGGCGGCGGGCTGCTCGACGCGACCATCGCGTACGTCACCGCCGACGGGCTGCACCCCACCCCGTACGCCTCCGCCTACGAGATCACCGATCAACTCCCCTTCAACGTGAAGAAGTTGAGGGCCCTGCTGCGGGAACGCGAGGTCGGCACGCTGACCGTGAAGAAGCGCGGGTCGGCGGTCGAGCCGGAGGAGCTGCGCCGGAAGGTCAAGCCGCAGGGGCCCAACGCGGCGACCGTGTTCCTCACCCGGGTCGCGGGGGCGCCGACCATGCTGATCGGGGCCCCCGCGGCGACCGCTCTGCCGTGAGGCACTGCCGGTCAGGCGGGGTCCGGGAGATCGGCGAGTCTCGTCAGCAGCAGCCGGCGTTCCCTCTCGTTCCGGGTCTGTTCCGCGGCCCGGCCGAGTTCCTCGCGGGCCTCCGCCGTACGCCCGAGCCGGGCCAGCAGGTCGGCGCGGACGCTCGGCAGCAGGTGGTAGCCGCGCAGCGCGGGATCGGCCGCGACGGCGTCGACGATCGCCAGCCCGGCCCGCGGGCCCTCGGCCATCGACACGGCCACCGCGCGGTTGAGTTCGACGACCGGGGAGGGCGCGCGGGCCGCGAGCAGACCGTAGAGGGTGGCGATCGTCGCCCAGTCGGTCTCCTCGTAGGTGTACGCGTGCGCGTGGCACGCGGCGATGGCCGCCTGGAGGGCGTAGCGGCCGGGGGCGCCGGTGGCCGTGGCGTCGGTGCGGGCGAGGGCCCGGACGCCGCGGGCGATGAGCATGCGGTTCCAGCGGCGGCGGTTCTGGTCCTCCAGGAGCACCGGGCTGCCGTCGGGGGCGGTGCGGGCGGCGGTGCGGGAGGCCTGGAACTCCAGCAGGGAGGTCAGGCCGTGCACCTCCGGCTCCTTGGGCATCAGCGCGGACAGCACCCGGGCCAGCCGCAGCGCGTCCTCGCACAGGCCGGGGCGCAGCAGGTCGTCGCCGGCGGTGGCCGCGTACCCCTCGTTGAAGATCAGGTAGATGACGTCCAGGACGGAGCCCAGACGGGCCTCGCGGTCGGGTCCGTACGGCACCTCGAAGGCCACGTTCCTCGTGGCGAGGGTGCGTTTGGCGCGGACGATGCGCTGGGCGATCGTCGGCTCCGGGGCCAGGTACGCGCGGGCGATCTCGGCCGTGGTCAGACCGCCCAGCAGGCGCAGGGTGAGCGCGATGCGGGCCTCGGGGGACAGCGCCGGGTGGCAGGTGGTGAAGACGAGCCGGAGCAGGTCGTCGTCGATGTCGTCGGGGTCGGCGGGCTCCTCCGGCGGGACGGCCGTGGACAGGTCCCGGCCGATCTCGGCGAGTTTGCGGGCGTAGGTCTCGCGCCGCCGGATCAGGTCGACGGCACGGTGCCGGGCCGTGGCCATGAGCCAGGCGCCGGGGTTGTCGGGCACACCGTCGCTGGGCCACCGTTCCAGGGCGGCGACCAGGGCGTCCTGGGCCAGTTCCTCGGCGATGCCGACGTCCCGGACGATCCGGGCCACGCCGGCGATCACCCGTGGCGACTCCAGGCGGTAGACGGTCTCGATCGCGTGCGCCGCGGAGGGCGTTGCGGTGGGCTGCGGTTCCACAGCCCACCATGCAACACCCCCGCACGGCCCGGCGCCATCTCAGCCCTCGGCGATCTCGCGCACCTCGCAGGTCACGGTCCAGTAGTCCTCGTGGACCTGCAGGAACCGCTTCGTCCACTCCAGGGCCTCGGCCCGGTCCTTGCACTGCATGATCGCGTAGCCGCCGACGACCTCCTTGGACTCGGTGAACGGCCCGTCGGTCACGGAGATCCGCCCGCCCTCCCAGTGGACCTGGGTGCCCTGGGCGGACGGGGTGAGCCCGGCGGTGTCGAGCATGACGCCGGCCTTGGTGACCTCCTCGATCAGCTTCCCCATCCGCTGCATCAGCTCCTCGCTGGGGCCCTCGGCGGGAACGGAGGACTCGTCGATCCGCACGAGCGACAGGTAGCGGGGCATGGTGACTCCTTCGGTCGGGCGGCGGGGCCTGTCCCCGCTGCTCACCCGTGCGTCGAACGGCGGACGCCCGGATCGACACACGCGCCGGAAATTCCCGGGATTTTTTTCCGGGCCCGCGGAGGACGCCGTCACGGGCCCGGGCGGAACGCCGCTCCTCCAGCCCGAAGCCGAGGGGTCTTCGAGAGTTTCGAACCGCTGGACGGCGGCCGTGCTCGACCGCACCACCAGGCTCGTCGCCGGTTCCACCCGGGTCGCCGCCCGCTCCTCCCGCGCCCGCCCCAGCTCCAGCACCAGGCGGGCCGCGGCCTCGGCCATCTCGGTCAGCGGCTGTCGTACGGTCGTCAGCGGCGGGCCCACCCAGCGGGCCACCGGCAGATCGTCGAAGCCGACCACGCTGGGGTCCTCCGGGATGCGCAGGCCCAGTTCGCGGGCGGCCTCGTACAGCCCGAGGGCCTGAAGGTCATTGCCCGCGAAGACGGCGGTGGGCCGGTCGGGCCGGCTCAGCAGCCGCAGGCCGAGGCGGTGGCCCGGACGGCGGAGGCGGACGTGTGCGTGGCGGTCCTCGGCGACCGGGCGGGCCTGTTCGGCGGGGCACCTCCGGGGAGGGCTGCGACGTGGCCGACCTGAGCCTGCCCGGCGTACCGGCCGAGTTGCTGGACGCGCCGGTCGCGACGGGCGTTCCGGTCGTCCTCGTGCTGCTCACCGGTCGCCCCTACGCCCTGGGCCGCACGCACGGCCGGCTCGGCGCCGTCGTACAGGCGTTCTTCCCCGGCGAGGAGGGCGGTTCGGCGGTGGCCGGGGTCCTGTCCGGCCGGGTGAACCCCTCCGGCCGGCTCCCGGTGAGCATGCCGCACGGGCCCGGCGGCCGGCCCTGGACCTACGACGTCTCGCTGACCGTCCGCAACACCGGCGACCGCGCGGGCGCCGAGGTCGTGCAGCTGTATCGGCACGACCCGGTGGCGAGCGTGACCCGGCCCGACGTACGGCTGATCGGGTATCGGCGGCTCGCCCTGGAGCCCGGCGAGTCCCGCCGTCTGACCTTCCGTTTCCACGCAGACCTGTCCTCCTTCACGGATCGCACGGGGACCCGGGTGGTGGAGCCGGGCGCGCTGGAGCTGCGGCTGGCGGCGTCGAGCGCGGACGTACGGCACGTGGCCCGGCTCCGGCTGATCGGGCCGGTACGGGTGGTGGGCGCCGAGCGGCGGCTGCGGTGCGAGGTGGAGGTGTCCCGGAGCACTGATTGAACCCCGGGGGCCGAGTGGAACGTATGGAGCCGCGGCGAAAGCCGCGATTAATCCGCTTCCGCAAGACCCCTGACACGGGCGTTCAGGATGCTTCCAGGTCGCCCCTGACGGGGTCGGGCCGTTGTTGATCACCCCCCCCACCCGGCAGGAGCACCCTTTGACGACCACGAAGTCCGTCATGAAGAAACTGCCCGAGGTCACCCTCGCGTTCTGGATCATGAAGATCGCGGCGACGACCCTGGGCGAGACCGCGGGCGACCTGTTCGCCCAGACGCTCAAGCTCGGCTACTTCCTCACCACGATCGCCCTGTTCCTGGTCTTCGTGGTGACGCTGGTGGTCCAGCTGAGCTCCTCGCACTACAACCCGTTCTTCTACTGGACCGTGATCCTGTCGACCTCCATGGCCGGCACCACCATGTCCGACTTCATGAACCGGGACGCCAGCACGAAGTTCCTCTCGAACGGCGCGACGCACCTCGGCTGGGGCCCGCAGGGCCTCGGCCTCGGCTACCCGGAGGGCGCCGCGATCCTGATCTCGATCCTGCTGCTGATCTTCCTCGGCTGGAAGCTGAGCGGGATGACCTTCCAGATCACCGAGATCGTCACCTTCCGGGGCGAGGCCCTGTTCTGGTCGGCGATCCTGGTCTCCAACACCCTCGGCACCTCGATGGGCGACTTCCTGTCCGACAGCTCGGGCCTCGGCTACCTGGGCGGCGCGTCCCTGGTGACCGGCGTCCTGCTCGTCCTGGTCGCCCTGATGAAGGTGCCGGCGGTGCCGAACGTCCTCCTCTTCTGGATCGCGTTCGTGCTGACCCGCCCGCTGGGCGCCACGGCCGGCGACTTCCTGACCAAGCCGATCGCCAAGGGCGGCCTCGACCTGGGCACGGCCGGTTCCTCGGCGGTGCTGCTCGCGGTGCTGTTCGGTCTGATGGCGTACGCGCAGGTCAAGGAGCGGCGGGCGGCGACGGCCCCGGCGTTCGCGGGCCCCGGGGCGGAAGCGGTGCAGTCGCAGAGGGCCGGGCGCCGGTAACGCGAAACCCCGCCCCGGAGACCGGGGCGGGGTTTCAGTGGAGCGCCGGGCAGGCCTTGCACCTGCATCTCCCCGCAGGAAGCGGGACGTCTTTCCTTGGACCACCAACGCATTGCGTCCGGGCCGGTGTTCCGGCCGTTCGCTGTGTCATGATCATAGCGCAGTCCGACCGGATTTCTCAAACCCCGGCCGTCCGCCCCGTGTCGCTCAGGCGTCCGCGACCGCCTCGAATCGCCACCGGTGCACCGCACGGGTCACCAACTCCGGCCCGGGCTCCGGAAGTTCGGGCAGCCGGGCGTCGTACGGCGCGTCCCACCACGTGATGACCAGTACCCGGTCCTGCGGTGCGCGGAGGGTCTCGCGCCGCAGCGGCTCCCCGGCGAGCGGCTGCTCCCGTACCCAGCCGAGCAGTTCCTCACCGCGTCCCCCGACGGCACGCGCCTCCCACATCAACGCGACCGTCATGAGTAGAGGTTCTCCTTGCTGACCTCGTGCACCTGGTCGTGGTCGCCCGGGACGTGGGGGTCGGTGACCGGCAGGGAGGAGTCGGCCGACAGGTCCCAGCTGGACGCGGACCGGCCCCGGGCGACCATCTCGGCGCCGAGCGCGGCCACCATCGCGCCGTTGTCCGTGCACAGCTTGGGGCGCGGGACGCGCAGCCGGATGCCGGCCGCCTCGCAGCGCTCCTGGGCGAGGGCGCGCAGCCGGGAGTTGGCCGCGACACCGCCGCCGATCATCAGGTGGTCGACGCCCTCGTCCTTGCAGGCGCGGACGGCCTTGCGGGTCAGCACGTCGACGACGGCCTCCTGGAAGGAGGCGGCCACGTCGCGGACCGGGACCTCCTCGCCGGCCGCGCGCCTGGCCTCGATCCAGCGGGCCACGGCGGTCTTCAGACCGGAGAAGGAGAAGTCGTAGGCCGGGTCGCGCGGGCCGGTGAGGCCGCGCGGGAAGGCGATGGCCCCCGGGTCCCCCTCGCGCGCGTACCGGTCGATGACCGGGCCGCCGGGGAAGCCCAGGTTCAGCACGCGGGCGATCTTGTCGAAGGCCTCGCCGGCCGCGTCGTCGATCGTCGAGCCCATCGGGCGGACGTCGGAGGTGATGTCCTCGGACAGCAGCAGCGAGGAGTGGCCGCCGGACACCAGCAGCGCCATCGTCGGCTCCGGCAGCGGGCCGTGCTCCAGCTGGTCGACGCAGATGTGGGAGGCCAGGTGGTTGACGCCGTACAGGGGCTTGCCCAGCGCGTAGGCGTACGCCTTGGCGGCGGAGACACCGACGAGGAGGGCGCCCGCGAGGCCGGGCCCCGCGGTGACCGCGATGCCGTCGAGGTCCCTCGCGGAGAGGCCGGCCTGCTTCAGCGCGCGGTCGATGGTCGGGACCATCGCCTCCAGATGGGCCCGGGAGGCCACCTCCGGTACGACACCGCCGAAGCGGGCGTGCTCGTCCACGCTGGAGGCGATGGCGTCCGCCAGCAGGGTCGTGCCGCGGACGATGCCGACTCCGGTCTCGTCGCAGGAGGTCTCGATGCCGAGGACGAGAGGTTCGTCAGCCATTGATCTCGGTTCCTTGTTCGGATGTCGGCTCCGTGGCGGAGCCGCCGTCGGACGCAGTGGTCAGGCGCATCACCAGGGCGTCCACGTTCCCCGGCTGGTAGTAGCCGCGCCTGAACCCGATGGGGACGAAGCCGAAGCGCTCGTAGAGCTTCTGCGCGGCGACGTTGTCCACCCGGCACTCGAGCATCACCTCGTGACACTCGAATGCGGTCGCCGCGCGCAGCAGATCGGTCAGCAGCCGCCCGCCCAGGCCGGTGCCCTGGAGGTCGCGGGCCACCGCGATGGTCTGGATGTCACCCAGCTCGCCGGAGGCGGCGAGGCCCGCGTAGCCGACGAGCCGGTCGTCGGACTCCGCCACGACGTAGCGGCGGGTCGCCTGCGGGCCCCGGGAGTGGGCCAGCTCGGACCAGAACATGCCCCGGGACCAGGCGTCCTCGGGGAACAGGTCCTTCTCCAGCTCCAGGACCGGGTCGATGTCCCACCAGCGCATCTCGCGCAGTCGTACGGTCACTTCGGTGTGACCACCTTGTAGTTCTTGGGGACCTGGGCATCCGGGCGGCGCAGGTACATCGGCCGGGGCGCCGGCAGCTCCTCCCCCGCGGCCAGCCGCTCGGCGGCGAGCGAGGCGAGGGCCGCGGCGGACACGTGCTCGGGCTCGTGGGCGCTCGGGAACGTGCCGGGGTAGAGCAGCGCGCCCGCGCCGACCGCCGGAAGCCCGGCGACCCGCTCGGCGATGTCGCCGGGGCGGTCCACGGCCGGGTCGGTGAGCCGGGTCCGCGAGTCGGCGTACGTGGCCCAGTAGACCTCCTTGCGCCGGGCGTCGGTCGCCACGACGAAGGGGCCTTTCTCGATGTCGGCGGCGTAGGCGAGGCCGTCCAGCGTGCACACGCCGTGCACGGGGACGCCGAGCGCCAGGCCGAAGGTGTCGGCGGTCATCAGACCGACGCGCAGTCCGGTGTAGGGGCCGGGCCCGACGCCGACGACGATGCCGGTGACCGCCTCCAGCTTCAGGCCGGCCTCGGCGAGCACACGGTCGACGGCCGGCAGCAGCAGCTCTCCGTGCCGGCGCGCGTCCACCTGGCTCGACGAGGCGATGACGGCGGCGCCGTCGTGCAGCGCGACGGTGACGGCGGGTGTTGCGGTATCCAGAGCGAGCAAGAGCACGCGAACAGCCTACGGCGCTCGCGCCCCGTGCATGGCCGTCCGGGCGGGACGGTGACTGACTGCTACGGTCTGTACGAAGTACGACATATGGCGCGAGGCAGAGGTGGGCGCACGTGGCAGGGACCAGCTCGGGAATCGTGGCCGGCCTCGCCGCGGCGGCCGTGGGAGCGGTCGGTCTCCTCGCCTACCAGGCACAGGCCACCGTCCCGGCGGGCCTGGGCGGCCGGCCGGCGGCGAGCGGATCGCCCTCGGTGCCCGCCACCAAGGCGCCCCGAGACCGGCGCAACCCGACCGCCCTGCCGAGCGGTTCCGGAACGGGTGAACGGGTCGTGTACTCGGTGGACGACGACCGGGTCTGGCTGGTGGGCGGCGGCAACCGGGTGCAGCGCACCTTCCGCGTGAACCCGGGGAGCGTGGACCCCCCGACCGGCATCTACTGGGTCACGTCCCGGTCGAACGCGGTCACCGGCACCGACGGCGCCCCCATCGAGCACGTCGTGCGGTTCACCAGCGTGGACGGGGTGGCGATCGGCTTCAGCGCGGCCGTGGGCGATGCCGGGCAGACCGGGCCCGACCCGGGCGCGAAGACGGGCGGCGTGCGGGAGACCCGGGCGGACGGGGACGCGATGTGGAAGTTCGCGACGATCGGCGTGCGGGTGGTCGTGATCCGCTAGTGCTGCGACCGGAGAGGTTCACCGGCTCGTGACGCCCGGCACGGCACTAGGCGGCGTTCGGATGCCGCTCGGCCCCCGGGGGCTCGTGCGGCTCCGGGTCCCGCGGCGGGCGAGAGACGGCGTCCGCGGCCGCGCACGAGGCCAGCAGATCGCGCATGGACACCCCGGTGAGGACGGACGGCCGGGGCTGCTCCGTGGCGCGAGAAGCGGTCATGGACGCCTCCTGGGGTGCGGGGGCGGGCGCGGTTAGGTACACCTAACTACGGGCTGGACACCATGTCATCACGCCCGGAAGGTCCCGCGCAACAGCTTGCCGACGGCTTGTCGGAAAGTCGGCCCGGCTCAGGCCGCGATCGTCTCCAGCCCGGCCTCGGCCCACCGCTCGCCCAGTCCGGTCAGCGTCACGTGCCGCACCTCGTCCGTGGTGTCGCCGACGGCCCGGTGGATGAGGACCTCCAGCCGGTCCTCGGTCAGCTCCTCGACCTTGCCCTCGCCCCACTCCACGACGATCACCGAGTCGGACAGCGAGACGTCGAGGTCGAGGTCCTCCATCTCGTCCAGGCCGCCGCCGAGCCGGTAGGCGTCGACGTGCAGGAGGGGCGGCCCGTCGCCGAGGGAGGGGTGCACACGGGCGATCACGAAGGTCGGCGAGGTGACCGCGCCGCGCACGCCGAGCCCTTCGCCGAGCCCGCGCGTCAGCGTGGTCTTGCCCGCGCCCAGTTCCCCGGTGAGCATCACCAGGTCACCCGCGCGCAGCAGCTTGGCCAGCTTCAGGCCCAGCTCCCGCATCTGTTCGGGCGAGGTGATCGTCAGCCGGGTCTCAGCGGGGTTGTGCGGTGCTGCTGGTGCTTCCATAGCCACTTACGGTAGCCCCTGCGGGCACCGCACCCGCACGGGTGAGCAGGTCGGCGAGGCGGTCGGTGACCACTTCGGGGTGCTCCAGCATCACCAGGTGCCCGGCGTCCGGCACCAGCACCAGTTCGGCGTCGGGCAGCAGGTCGGCGATGGCCTCGCTGTGCTCGCTGGGCGTGACCAGGTCCTGCACGCCGGCCAGCACGAGCACGGGCATGTCCCGGAAGCAGGCCAGCGCCCCGGTCTTGTCGTGGTCGGTGAAGGCCGGGTAGAACTCGGCGACCACGTCGATGGGGGTGGACTCGATCATCCGCTCCGCGAACCGCTCGACGGCCGGGTCGACGTCCCGCCCCGCGAACGAGTACCGCTTGATGATCCCGGCGAACAGGTCGGCGGTGGCCCGGCGCCCCTTCTCCACCAGCTCCGCCTGCTGGCCGAGCGCCTTCAGCACTCCGGGGAGGATCCGGCGCACCGCGTTGACGCCGGCCACCGGCAGCCCGAAGTTGACCTCGCCGAGCCGCCCGGACGACGTCCCGACCAGAGCGGTGGCGACGACCCGGTCCCGGATCAGCTCCGGGAACTGGGCGGCCAGGGCCATCATGGTCATCCCGCCCATCGAGTGGCCCACCAGCACCATCGGCCCCTCCGGTACGGCGGCGTCGAGGACGGCCTTCAGATCGCGGCCGAGCTGGTCGATGGTGAGGGCCACCCCCTCCCGGGACTGGGCCACGCCCCGGGCGGACCGCCCGTGGCTGCGCTGGTCCCAGTGCACGGTACGCACCACCCCGCGCAGGGCCGCGCGCTGGAAGTGCCAGGAGTCCTGGCTGAGGCAGTAGCCGTGGCAGAAGACGACGGTGACCGGAGCGGGCGCCTTGCGCCCGAACAGGCGCCGCCGGCGCGGGGAGACGTTCGGCCCCGGGTCGGGCTCGACCTCGTCGACCTCGTAGTACAGCTCGGTACCGTCGTCGGCGCTCGCCTTGCCCGGCGTGCCGCGCAGGGTGCCGTAGGGCCCCGCGGAGTCCAGGGCCAGCCGCGCCTTCCTGCGCATCCCGCGCCCCACCGTCATCCGCTCGATGGCGACGCCGGCCGCCGCTCCCGCGGCGAGGACACCTATCGCGGCGCCGGCGATGCCGGTCGCCCTGCGCCAGCTCCCCGCCGCTCCGGCGGCGGAGGCGGCCGCGGAGGCGACGACGCCCGCCACGGCCTCCGCGCTGCTCTCGCTCACGTACCGCTCCTCTTCGCCGTACTGCAGTTCGCTGGATGGGTGAAACGGGTGGTGCGGGTGAAACAGGTGGTGCGGGTGTGACCACGAACGAGTGATCCGGATGCCCGTTCTCGAACGGGTTACCCGAGTTCTTTCCCGTTCACATAGACGCGGGGAACACGGGTTCCGATGCGCGTGACGATTTCGTACGCGATCGTGCCGGAGGCCTGCGCCCAGTCCTCGGCGGTGGGCTCCCCCCGGTCGCCGGGTCCGAACAGCACGGCCTCGGCGCCCACTTCCGGCTCGTCGCCGCCGAGGTCCACCACGAACTGGTCCATGGCGACCCGTCCGGCGACGGTCCGCCACTTGCCGTCGACCAGCACCGGACCGGTGCCGGAGGCGTGCCGGGGAATACCGTCCCCGTAGCCGACGGGGACGAGGCCGAGGGTGGTCGGGCCGGGGGTGACGTAGTGGTGGCCGTAACTGACGCCGTGACCGCCCGGCACCCGCTTGACCAGTGCCAGCGAGGCGCTGAGCGTCATCACCGGGCGCAGGCCGAAGTCGGCCGGGGTGCCGATCTCGGGGCTGGGCGAGATGCCGTACATGGCGATGCCCGGGCGGACCAGGTCGAAGTGGGTCTCGGGCAGGGTGAGCGTGGCCGGCGAGTTGGCGATGTGCCGCACCTCGGGCCGCACCCCCTGCTCCTCGGCGTACGCGAGCATCTCGCGGAACCGCTCCAGCTGTACGCCGATCGAGGGATGCCCGGGCTCGTCGGCACATGCGAAGTGCGACCACAGCCCGGTGACCCGGACCAGCCCCTCGGCCTCGGCGCGCAGGGCGGCGCCGACCAGCTCGGCCCAGTCCGCGCCGGGCTGGCAGCCGTTGCGCCCGAGTCCGGTGTCCGCCTTGAGCTGCACGCGCGCGACCCGCCCGGCCTCCCGGGCGGCCTCGACGGCCTCGCGCAGCGCCCACATCCCGCTGAGCGACACGTCGATGTCGGCCTCGATCGCCTGCCGCCAGGGCCCGCCGGGCACCCACAGCCAGCACAGGATCCGTCCCGGCAGCCCGGCGGCGCGCAGCGCGAGGGCCTCCTCGGGGGTGGCCGTGCCGAGCCAGGTCGCCCCGGCGTCGAGGGCTGCGCGGGCGCACGGCAGCGCCCCGTGGCCGTACCCGTCGGACTTGACGACGGCCATCAGGGCCGCACCCGTCGCGCGGGCGCGCAGGGTCCGCACGTTGGCGCGCAGGGCGCCCAGATCGATCTCGGCGCGGGCGCGCAGGGGGGCGGTCGGCACAGCTGCAGTCTCACTCATCGCGCCCCCAGTCTCTCAGAGGGCCGTACGGGCCCCCGGTGCAGTGTCAGGTACCCGGCCGCCGCCCCCGCACATGGGTCGCCCGGGGGATGGAGCTCCCGCCGCCGGTCCGTGGGTCCTCAGCTGCGTACGTCACGCCACGCCTTGGGGATGCGCGAGGCGATGTCGTGCGCCCCCGCCGGCGCCCCGTCCGCCGCGAACCGCCCGGCCAGCCCGTGCAGATACGCGGCCGCACTCCCCGCGTCCGCCGCCGAGAGCCCCGCCGCCAGCAGCGACCCCGCGAGCCCCGAGAGCACGTCCCCGCTCCCGGCCGTCGCCAGCCACCCGGTCCCCGTGGCGTTCACCCGCACGGCCCCGCCCCCGGCGTCGGCGACCAGGGTCGTCGACCCCTTCAGCAGCACCGTCGCCCGGTACACCGCCGCCAGCTCGCGCACCGCGGCCAGCCGGGCCTCCTCGACCTCCTCGCGCCGCACTCCCAGCAACGCGGCGGCCTCGCCCGCGTGAGGCGTCATCAGCGTCGGCGCCGTACGCCCCCGTACCGCGCCCCGCTCCGCCAGCCGCAGCCCGTCCGCGTCGACCAGCACGGGCACGTCCGCCTCCAGCACCTCGGCCACGGTCGCCGCGTCGTCCCCGGCCCCGGGCCCGACCACCCAGGCCTGGACCCGCCCCGCCTTGGCGGGTCCCCGGTCCGACACGAGCGTCTCCGGGAAGCGGGCGACGACCGCATTCCCCGCCGGCCCGACGTACCGCACGGCCCCGGCCCCGCCCCGCAGCGCCCCGGAGACGGCGAGCACCGCGGCCCCCGGATACCGCGCGGACCCCGCCGCGATGCCCACGACGCCCCGCCGGTACTTGTCGCTCTCGGCCTCGGGGACCGGCAACAGCCGTGCCACGTCCTCGTGCTGCAGGGCCTTCAGCTCCCCCTCGGCCGGCAGTTCGAGACCGATGTCGACGAGCCGTACGACCCCGGCGTACTCCCGCGCCGGATCCACCAGCAGGCAGGGCTTGTACGTCCCGAAGGTGACGGTGAGGTCCGCCCGGACGGCCGCCCCGCGCACCTCCCCGGTGTCGGCCTCGACCCCGCTGGGCAGGTCCACGGCCACCACGGCGGCCCCGGACCGCGCCACGACGGCGGCCAGCCGCTCGGCGTCGGGCCGCAGCCCGCCCTTCCCGCCGATCCCGACGATCCCGTCCACGACCAGGTCGGCCCGCTCGATCAGGTCCTCGGCGGCGCCGACCGGGGCGACCGCGCCGCCGGCCCGGCGCAGGGCGTCAAGTCCCCCTCGGTGCGCCCGGTCGGGCGACAGCGCTACGGCCGTCACCCCGGCTCCCCGCCGCGCCAGCCGGGCCCCCGCGTAGAGGGCGTCCCCGCCGTTGTCCCCGCTGCCGACGAGCAGCACCACCCGAGTGCCGTAGACCTTTCCGGCCAGCTCGGCGCAGGCGGCGGCCAGCCCGGCGGCGGCCCGCTGCATCAGCGCCCCCTCCGGCAGCCGCGCCATCAGCGCCCGCTCGGCCGCCCTTACCGTCTCCACGCTGTACGCAGTACGCATGGCACCGAGTCTGCCCCGGAACCCCGGCCCGCCACACCCGGGCCGCCGCTCACCCCTCGGCGACCACCACGGCCGACGCCACCCCCGCGTCATGGCTCAGGGACACGTGCCAGGACCGCACACCCAGTTCGGCGGCGCGCGCGGCCACGGTCCCCGTCACCCGCAACCGGGGCTGCCCGCTGTCCTCGACATACACCTCGGCATCCGTCCAGTGCAGCCCGGGCGGCGCCCCCAGCGCCTTCGCCAGCGCCTCCTTCGCGGCGAACCGGACGGCCAGCGAGGCGATCCCGCGCCGCTCCCCGCTGGGCAGCCACAACTCGGCCGCCACGAACAGCCGGTCGGCCAGCCCGGGCGTCCGCTCCAGGGACGCCCCGAACCGGTCGATCTCGGCGACGTCGATCCCTGACGGTCTACCTGGTGCAGTTCCTCTCGCCGCGGCTGCGCGACGGGCGGCTGCCCGCGGGGGTACGGATCGCGGGC
>NZ_JBSGDB010000109.1:0-21543 GCF_053602155.1 Streptomyces sp. NPDC004561 | reverse complement strand
CACCCTGATTCAGGAACTTCCTCCTCCCTTCCTAAACAGGGGCAAACCGCCCCTTCGGTACCCCGGCGGACAGCTCCCGGAAAGATCGAAGTAAGGTGTGGTTACCATATGAGCGCTGCCTAGCTCGAAAGATAGATCTGTGACTGTCAACGACGACTCGTTCACCAACTGGAAGAACCGCGAGGAGATCGCGGAGTCGATGATCCCGCTCATCGGGAAGCTGCATCGCGAGCGGGACGTCACCGTCCTGCTGCACAGCCGCTCCCTGGTGAACAAGTCGGTGGTCAGCATCCTGAAGACGCACCGCTTCGCCCGGCAGATCGCCGGCGCCGAGCTGTCCGTCACCGAGACCATGCCGTTCCTCGAGGCCCTGACCACCCTCGACCTCGGCCCCTCCCAGATCGACCTCGGCATGCTGGCCACGATGTACCAGGCCGACGAGCGCGGTCTGAGCGTCGAAAAGTTCACCGCCGAGGCCGTCGCGGGCGCCACCGGCGCGAACAAGATCGACCGCCGTGAGCCGCGCGACGTCGTCCTCTACGGCTTCGGCCGCATCGGCCGGCTCGTCGCCCGCCTGCTGATCGAGAAGGCCGGCTCCGGCAACGGTCTGCGTCTGCGGGCCATCGTGGTGCGCGGCGGCGGCGCCCGGGCCGCCGGGGACCTCGTCAAGCGCGCCTCGCTGCTGCGCCGCGACTCCATCCACGGCCAGTTCCAGGGCACGATCACCGTCGACGAGGACAGCAGCACGATCTTCGCCAACGGCAACGCGATCAAGGTGATCTACGCCGACGATCCGTCGCAGGTGGACTACACCGAGTACGGCATCCGCGACGCCATCCTGATCGACAACACCGGCAAGTGGCGCGACCGCGAGGGCCTGTCCAAGCACCTGCGCCCCGGTGTCGAGAAGGTCGTGCTGACCGCGCCCGGCAAGGGCGACGTGCCGAACATCGTGCACGGCGTCAACCACGACACCATCAAGCCGGACGAGCAGATCCTGTCCTGCGCCTCCTGCACCACGAACGCGATCGTCCCGCCGCTGAAGGCCATGGACGACGAGTACGGCGTGCTGCGCGGTCACGTGGAGACCGTCCACTCGTTCACGAACGACCAGAACCTGCTGGACAACTACCACAAGTCCGAGCGCCGCGGCCGCTCCGCGCCGCTCAACATGGTGATCACCGAGACCGGTGCCGCCTCCGCCGTGGCGAAGGCGCTGCCCGACCTGAAGGCGAAGATCAGCGGCAGCTCGATCCGCGTGCCGGTGCCGGACGTCTCGATCGCGATCCTCAACCTCCAGCTGGCCCGCGAGGCCACCCGTGAGGAGGTCCACGACTACCTGCGCGACGTGTCGCTGAACTCGCCGCTGAAGCGCCAGATCGACTTCATCACGGCGCCCGACGCGGTCTCCAGCGACTTCATCGGCTCGCGCCACGCCTCGATCGTGGACGCCGGCGCCCTCAAGGTCGACGGCGACAACGCGATCCTCTACCTCTGGTACGACAACGAGTTCGGCTACTCCTGCCAGGTCGTCCGGGTCGTGCAGTACGTGTCGGGCGTGGAGTACCCGACCTACCCGGTGACGGCGGTCTGACCGAGTCATGCGTCGCAGCTGCCGCCAACGCCGACGCATCGCGTCTGACAAGCGGCTCTGACCTGCGGAGGCGGCCGCGATCGCTCGACACGCCGAGGGCCGTCACCCGATATCCGGGTGACGGCCCTCGGCGATCAACTGGGAGCGACGCCGTCGGCCGGAACGCACGGTGCCACCGGCTTCCTTGCCACCGGGCACAGCCGGTTCCGTAGCGCGGATCACGCGAAAGCGCTGCGAATCCCCGGTTCTCGTCACGACATGCACTGTTCCCGCCTACCGTGTGGGTGCACAGGCCACTGCGCGCACGGGGCGTGGTGGGGCAATCCCGGGGGGGGGCGTGCCTGATGCCGCTGGTATTCGTACATGGTGTGGCCAATCGGATCGACGGGGAGTGGTCCGATCAGGAAGGCCAACGGGCGGACTGGTTCCAGCAGTATGTGACGCACCGTTGGCGCCGCATGGACGGCGCCCCTCCACTGCTGTCACAGCCCTACTGGGGCAGCCGCGGCGGAGCGTTGCGATGGGGAGGCGCGAGCTTCCCGAACCGCCGGCAGGTGATGGAGACCTTCGGCGCCGACGACGAGCCGGACCCGCTGGTCCACCTCGTCTGCGATCTGGTCCCCGCGGATGCCCCGCACGACTCCGCGCTGCTGGCGACGGCTCGTCGCTCTCTTCCGGACGCCATCGACCTGTTGTGGGCGGCCGCCCGGCCCGATGCGGGTGACGAGGGGGCCCGACTCACCGAACTGTCGGTCACAGCGGTCGCCTACGCACGATCGAACCCCGAGCCGCCTTGGCTGCGGCGGGTCGAGGACGACGAGTCCTTCGTCAAGGTGCTGTCCGAGGAGTTGGCGACGCACGCGTCCGGGGACCGGGACGGTTCGGCCGCCCGACCGGAGGACGACACGAAGAGCGAGGACGGGTGGGAACAGTTCGGTGGCTTCCGGTCGGCCGCAAGCGGAATGCTGCAGCAGGGCGCCTGGAGAGTCCGGCGGGCGGCGGTGGACCGGCCGGCGTCGGCCGTGGTCGACACCGTGCGCGGGCGGACACAGCGGCATGTGGCCGAGTTCCTGGGTGACATCGTCACCTACTACCGGCAACGCGGAGAACAGCCAGGACAGAGCGGCATCGGCAAGGTGGTCGGCGACGCTCTGCGCGCGGCGCACGCCCAGCGTGAGGCGGCCGACCCCTTGGTCGTGGTCGCGCACAGCATGGGCGGCAACATCGTGTACGACCTGTTGTCGGGCCCCCTGGGCACGACGCTGTCGGTGGACGCGCTGGTGACCGTAGGTTCTCAGGTCGGCCTGTTCCAGGAGCTCGACCTCTTCTCCCCCTTGCCTCCCGACATCCCGGGATCCGGAGGAACACGGCTTCCCCTGCCGGCTTCCGTGCGTCGGTGGATCAACGTGTACGACGTCAACGACATGCTGGCGTTTCGTGCGTCTCCCGTGTTCGACGGGGCCGAGGACCTGGAGTTCCGCACCGGCAGGCTTCGCTCCCACAGCGCGTACTTCCAGCTCCCGAGCTTCTACGCCCGGCTCTCCGAACGCCTCGGTGGCGCCCTGTGACGCTGCTCTACCCCGACCGGGTGGGCACACGCACGGGTCCCGCGGTCCACGCACTGATCATCGGTGTGGGTTCCTACCGTCACCTGACCGCCCAGCTGACCTCACCGCCCGTGTCGGCCCTGGCGTTCGCGGACTGGGTCATGCACACGATGCGTCATCCGCAAGCCCCGCTCGGCTCGGTCGACGTGCTGCTGTCACCCGGTCGAGGCACACCGCCGGGCGGAGAACCGATGTCGTTCGACGTACCGGACCTCGACGCGATGTACGACGCGGTCGCGGCATGGCGTCAACGCTGCGACGCACATCCCGGCAACGTGGCGTTGTTCTACTTCTGCGGGCACGGTCTCAACGTGGGGGGACACGCCTTGCTGCTCGAGGACTACGGCAAGTCCCCCAGTGCGAGGCTTCGCGGCGCCTTCCTCCTCGAGGAGTTCGTCGCGGCCATGGCCTCCTGCGAGGCGGGCAGTCAGTACTTCTTCATCGATGCGTGCCAGACGCCCGCACCGTCCCTCGTGGCACGCGGCGCGCGAGCGAGTTCTCTGCTCGACCCCGGGCGCGCCCCGCGCAAGAACCTGGACGGCGGCGTACTGGTGGCCTCCCGCCGCGGCGGAGCCGCCGGAGGTGCCCAGGGCCAGGTGAGCGTGTGGACCAGGTCCCTGCTGGACGGCCTGAACGGTCTGGCCGCCGAGCCTCGGGACGGGCAGTGGCACGTGGAGGTGAACCGGCTCAACCAACTCCTGCCACAGTTGTGCGCCCGCCGCTCGGTGGCGGCCCCCGGTCCGCCTCAGGTGCCCGGTGGCGGACCGGGCATGTCGGGCGTGTTGCACCTCATGCAGGAACCGCCCCGGGTGCCGATGGAAGTGAGGTGTGATCCGGCCGAGGCCACGGCCCACGCCAAGGTGGGGCTGCGGGCGCACAACCCACCACACGACAGCCCCAGACTGGCTCTGCTCGACGCGGTCTGGCATACGGAGGCGCCGGCCGGCCCCTACGCGGTCGAGGTCGCCTTCAGCGGGGACGAATACCCGGGCGCGGCGGTGTCCACCACGCGGGTCTTCCACCCGATGGATCTCACCCACACCGTCTCCGTGCGAGGTGAACGGTGACATCCCTGCGTCTCTTGGTGCGGTTGCCCGTCGCCGCGGACGGAGCACCGGTGGCGGTCGAGATCGTCGACGCGGCGACCGAACGCGTGCGCCGGCTGAGCTGCACGGCCGGACGGGAGCACGACCTCTCGCTGGGGGCAGGCGCCTACCTGGTCCGGGTGACCGCGCCGGGCCACAGCAGTGTGGCCGAGATGGTCACGGTGCGGGACGGCTCGCGTCCGACCTGGACGGTGACGCTGCCGCCCGCTGCCGGCGCCTCTGCGCAGACCGACTCCTCGGGTCCTGCGCCGTCGTACGAGCCTCCGGCTTATCTCGTGGCCGGAGAGAGCGTGGCCTCGGTGGTGGCCGAGGCCCGGGCGGAGGCCGTCCAGGTGTCGTTCCTGTGTGACGACCGGCAGGTGACGTCGGTGGTCGCGCCCGGCACTCCCGCAGCAGGGGGCGATGAGGAACACGCAGGGCGGCCGGGGCTGTTCCTGGGGCGTGTCGGCCCTGGCGCCGCCGCCCGCTTCACCAGCTTCCCCGCCGGAACCCGGCTGCACCGTGACCCGCCGGATGCGGAGCCGGTGGTCCTGCTGGACGACAGGGACGCCCAGGGACTTCTGACCTTCGTGACGCATGGTCAGACGGCCGCCGCCGCGATCGTGTGGCCCGACGTCGCGGCTCGCGTGAACGCCCGCATCCAGGCCGGTCACGCATCGGCGGTGGCCGCCTGCGTGCTCGGCCACCACCAACTCGACAGCGCCGACCACGCTCTGGAGACCGAGGAGTTGATCAGGCGCTTTCCCGCGGACCCGGACGTCGACGTGTTGCACGGCTGGTCGATCCTGCGAGAGGGCGGACCGCACACCGAGGACGCGCGCCGGGCCCTGGTTCGGGCCGCCGACCCCCGAAGCGGCCTGCCGTCTCTCACGCAGGGCCTGCGACTGCTCCGCCTCGCGCTGGCACGTCTCGAGCAGTCGGACAGCGACCAGGGCATCTGGGATCCGCAGGTGACGCGGGCGCTGTTCACCACCGATCGCTATCTGACGGCGGCGGACTGGACCGCGCCTCTGACCACCTTCACCGGCGACAGCCCTCTACTGCCTCATGTGGACGAGGAAGACCACGAGGGAGGGCAGAGCGAGGACGAGTTCACCACGGACCGATCGGACGAAGCCCTGGTGGGCGTGGTGACCCGCTCCGGGGACGACGTCCGGGTCGCCCCGTCCCGTCGTGACCTCGCCGTCCCGGCAGGCATGCCCGGCTTGACGCTGCTGCCCCGAACCACACTCGCGTCGGCCCCTGCCATCCACGTACCGCCCCGTCAGGAACGGTATGCCGCCTCGACGGGGGAGCCCCGACAATCGGTCACCAGCGGCCCGTTGACCTACACCGCCCGCCGACTGCTCGATGCGCGCGCCGCCCAGGCCATGTGGTCCTGGCATCTGAGCGTGCAACTCCGCGACGAACGGCTCGCCGGGATGTGGGCCGTCCTCGCCTGGCGCCCGCAGCAGGACCCCGAGGGCCGATACCGGACCTTCGTGCTGCCCATGCACTGGGATCCCGTGCTGCGGCAGGCGTCCTGCGCACTGTGGCTCGACGAGCCCGCCAAGGTGCTGGACTGGTACGTGGCCTGCCGACCGGTGGACGAACTGCCCCGACGGGGACGGCGCACCCTTCTCCAGCGCTCCCTGTCCCAGGCGGCCGACCGCGTCACCCGAAGAGCGCTCAGCGCGGCGCTCGACGAGGAGGTGTAACCGTTGCCCGAGGTCGGCAGAACCGCGCCACGACCGGGCCTGGCCCGATTCGCCCGTCCCGTCCTCGCCTGGACACCGCGCTGGGGCCGAACCCGCCGACGGGTGCGGGTTCCCGTCGTCGTCACCACGGAAGGCGGGGACAACACCGGTCGGCTCATCACTCTCGTCATGCGGTACGACTCGGGGCCGTCGGGCGACTTCCGGGTCGAGTCGGAGCCGCCCGGGCCGAACACCGACGAAGCCTTCGAAGCGTCGATCAGAGCAGCCACCACATGGGCCTCCCGCCAAGCACGCCACCCGCAACACGGCGGTGTCACCTGGCACATCGAGGACGTGGACGGCTCACCTGTGCAGCAGATCACCGGGGAGTCCGCCGGTGCCGCCTTCGCGGTGGGGCTGAGCCTGCTGCTCGGGCTCACCCAGCGCACACGGTGGCGCAGGCAGGACACCCGCACCGTGGTCAGCGCGACGGTGGACGCGTCGGGGCGTCTGGGGCCGGTCCGCGACCTCACGGAGAAGGCCAAGGCGGTCGGGAGCGTGCAGCGCCGCTTCGTCGTCGCCCCCGAGGGCTACGACGCGGCGTCCTCGGGCCGGTCCCGTCGACAGCCCACTGTGGTCCGTGCCCCGCGAGCCGCCGACGCCGCTGCCGCGAGCGTGCTCGCCCGGACGTGGAGAACACCGTTGGCGGCCGTCGTCGCGCTCGCCCTCCTCATACTTGGGTCATGGGCCTATGACAGCAGGGAACGTGATGCCGCCGCCGCCCGTTCCGCCGCGATCGACCGACTCGCCGCCGCCTCCCGGGGAGAGCTCGGCGACGCACCGGATGCGGCAGCCGCCGACGCGCTGAGAGCGTATGGGACCGACCCCACCGATCCCGTCGCCGCGCAGGCCCTGCTGACCGCGTCGTACAGCGATCCGCGGCTGACGTCCGTGGTCACCACGGACTCCGCACGGACCGTCTCCTTCAGCCCCGACGGCCGGACGCTGGTGATCGGGTCCGGGTCCGACATCGCGGCCTACAGTGCGGACGGTCAGCGCCTTCTCGCCCGGCTCAGTCCGCACGGCGGAACCATCACGGCCTTGCGCTTCGACCCGGGCGGAGCGCGGTTGGTGGTCGGCACGGAACAGGGACTGATCTACAGCAGCAACCGGCTCGGACACGGCACAGGGTGGACGCCACCCCGTCTGGTGCACCGCGCCGCAGGACCGCTGCTGGCCCTGGCGGTCTCGGCGCGAAGGCTGGCCTGGGCGACGTCGTCCAGTGGCCTCGAGACGCAGCTCCTGCCTCCCCAGGGATCCGTCGTAAGGCTGCGGGGGCCGGACGCGAGCGTGACGTCCCTGGCCTTCGCCGGACCGGACCTGCTGGTCGTCGGCAGGCTCGCCGCCTACCACGAGCCATCACTGCTGACAGTCGGTGCGGACCGGCGCGGGACCGGCCGGACGCTGTTGACGCGGAACAGCGCGAACGACCTGTTGAGCAACGGGATCTCGGCACTCGCCGTGACGGATGACGGCAAGCGTGTGATCACCGGTGGGATCGACGAGCGGGTCAGAACCTGGAGCACCAAGACGCTTCGCCAGACGTCCGAGTACCGCGTGACCGGCAGCATCTGCACCCTGAGTATCACCGAGGACGGCGACACGGCCGTCGTGGCGACCCGTAGCTTTCCCACCCGCCCGGTGGACACCAGCAGCGGCGATGCCAAGGTGCGTCTGCTCGATCTCGCGGACCACGCGAAACCACTGGGGACTCCGCTGGCGGAGAACTCTTCGGCGATGACCCCCCAGCTGGCGATCAATCCGCGCACGGCACGGACGGCCGTGGTCCTGGCGGCCGGCAGCGGTCGCACGAGGGTGACGCTGTGGGCCGCACCCGACCATCCCCGTGACCGGGTGATGGGAGTGGTCCGCGACCCTGTGCATGCGGACTCCGTCCTCGTCCTCTTCGCCGACGGGGGTCTGGCCCGTGTCAACGCCCGTACCGGTGCCCGGATCACCCTGTTGAGAACGGCCAAGGGCCGCCAGGGCTACACCGTCGCGCTGTCGCAGGACGGACACGTGCTCGCCCTGTCCGATTCCACCTCCACGATCACCCTCTACGCCTACCCCGCGCTGCGCAGACTGGGTGGCCCACTGCACGGCGCCACCCCGATTCCGGTCCTGGCGTTCTCCCCGGACGGCACCACGCTGGCCACCGGCGACGAGTACGGGACGGTCCAGCTCTGGGACACCGGCAGTCACCGCCTTCGGCACTCACGACGCGACCCGGGCAAGGTGTGGGTCGGTTCCCTGACATGGAACACCACCGGGAACCGACTGCTGGTCGGGCACCGCGACGGCAATGCGGAGATACTCGACGGACCCACAGGACGCGTGATCTCCCACCGGTCCTTCGGCACCGGCACGCAACAGGCGGAGGGCATCGGTGACGCGGCGGCAGCCGTGGCGTACCGCGACGGCTTCCTCATCGGTTTCGGAGACGGCCGCATCGCTCGCTATTCCGTGCGCCTCACCCTGCTCGGAACGTTCGTCGACCGGCACAACGGCAACGTCCTCGACGACGCCTTGTCGCCGGACGGCACCTACCTGCTCTCGCTCGGCGTCGACAGCACGGCGCGTCTCTCACTCGTGCCGGCGGGCACACCGCTCGTGGAGGTGGCCTCCACCCGCGAGGCCGTGACGCAGCAGCTCTTCTACGACGGCGCGTACCAGTTCGGCGACTTCACGTCCAGCGGCCGCTACGCGGTGCTGGGCGGGACGCAGGGAAACGTCCAGGTGATAGCCGTTCGGGGGCGGCCCCTCCTGGCGCGCGCCTGCTCCCTCCTCGATCACCGCACCGCTCCACGCAGCGCGCTCAGGGAGTGCCCGTGACCGACCTCGACGAGTACCCGGGCCGCCTGGAGCGGGAGCTTCGAGCGCTGTCACGGCCGCCGGCAGACCTGGCCAGATCGCTGTGCCAAGGAGGGCAGTGGCTGCTCGCCTGTGCTGCCGCCGCCCATCACGACACCTCCTGGCTGGACACCGATCACCGGCACACCAGTGCACGGCCGGTCGACGGCACGCCGCCGTCCACGGCGCTGCACATCATCGAAGGCACCTCTGCACGAGAGTCGGACTACGACGACGCCGTCGGGGTCTGGCACGCGGCGCGCGCCGCCAGAGCTCTGCTCCACCACGACGGTGCCGGCGCCGCCGCCGGCACCTGCATGGCCGCGCTCGCGCTGACACCCGCCACCATCCGTGCGCAGTCTCCCGGACCTTGGCTCGACGCCGTACCGTCCCTCACCGACGCCGAGGCGGCGGAGTTTCGGGCGCACCACCCCGGCCTGGCCTGGGACCTGGCCGAAGACCTGGTACGCGCGTTGATCGCGAAGAACGGCGCGCCCGGGCCCACGATCAGCACACCGGTCCTGCTCGGCACGGACCCAGAAGCCTCCTTCGGAACCGTCCATCTGACATCCGTCGGCGATCTCGCCGCGCGGATGCTTCCGGATCCCGAAGGGGCCCTGTTCTCCGCCATGGATCGCAGCACCCCTCAGGCGCTGGAAACGGCGTTCGCCTGGACGCGCTCCCAGGAAGACTTCCCCACCGGGCGCGGAGTGCGCTGGCAGGTGCGTGACACGCACGGCATGCCCGTACCCACGCCGCGCGACGCCGAACTGGCACTCGCCGCGGCGGCCGCGCTCGCCCGCCTGTTCCATCCGCGCCGCGCCCGATTGTTCACCCCGTCGGGCATGCACCCCAACGACGCGGCCCCGGATCGTCTGCTGCACGGTCGCCTCACCACGCTGGGCACGCTCGAACCGGTCGGTGACGCGGTGGTCGAGGCGGTACGGCACTGCGCGACAGCGCACCGCACGATCGTGCTGCATCCCGCCGACGCCCAGACGGCACGCTCCGCCCTCGACGTGCCACGCCGGTCGGTCCGCTCGGCCCGCACCGTACGCGCAGCGCTGTCCGCGTCGGCACGCATCCCCCGACGGCTGATCGCCGTGGTCACCGTCACGGCTCTTGCGGTGACCGGCTCGGTGGTCACATACGTCTACTCCGCCGACAAGAACGCCGAACGCGAGGCCATAGCCACGAAGGCCAGCCAACTCGCCACCCACGCGATGGACATCGCCGCGTCCGACCCCCGCGAGGCAGCCGTCGCCGCACTCGGCGCGCACGCGCTGGCCCCGACTTCCGTCGCGGCGCGCGACGCCCTGCTCGCCGCCGCCGACAACGACCTCCGCCGAACCCGGCTGATCGCCGCATCGGTCCCGGGCGCCCACGCCCTCGCCCTCGACCACGACGGCACCCGCGCCTCCGTCATCGGCGGTGACGGCGAACTGCACCTGTGGAATCTGCGAACAGGCCGCGCGGTCGCCGCGCCCTCGTCCGTCGCGACGGACGTGCGGGACGCCCGCTTCCCCTCCGCCACGGGTCCACTCGCGATCGCCACCGGTCACGGCGTGCTGACCTGGCGACCGGACGAGCGCGGGGCCCCCGTTCGGCTCACGACGGCGGTGGCCACGGCCCTGGCCTACTCCGCCGACGGTCGGCGCCTGGCAGCGGGCACGTCCGACGGAACAGTGCGGGTCTACGACGTACGCGGCCGAACCCAGCTGAAAGTCCTCCGTTTCGCACACACCGCCGTCACCGCCCTGTCCTTCTCCCGTGACGGGAGCACCATCGCGGAAGGCGGCTCGTCATCGGCGATCACCCTGTGGAAATGGCGCACGGCGGCTTCTCCCACCAAACCGGTCTCCGCAGCCAACGGAAGCGTCAACAGCCTCGTGTACGCCGATGCCTGTTCCTGCTTCTACGTCACCACCCGTAACCGCCTGACGGTGGTCAGCGGGTCCGACGGCCACCGTCTGAGAGCACCGATCAGCATCGCGCAGAATGCCGTGGCCCTCTTCTCCGACCGGGAGGGCCTCATGCTGGGCAGCGGGAACGGCATCACGACGTACGCGGGCAAACCGGATGACCTGAGCGACTCGTCCGGGAAGCTCAAGTCCGCGGACGGCGTCTACGGCCCCGGCACACTCACCCGGGATGTCGCCGCCCTCAGTGGAGACGGCAAGGTCCTGATCACGGCGGCGGGCCAGGCCTTCGCCGTCTACAGCACCGCATCGGACAGCGTCGATCCGTACGCCTGGGCCCCCACGGTGAGACAGGTCTTCCCCGTACCGCACTCCTCTCTTCTGCTCTACGTCACCGCAGGATGGGGCAACAACGGCTCGTACGCCTACCTGTTCGACACCCGGAAGAAGAAGGGCGACCGCGGTGTCCCCGTCGGCAGACTCTCCTCCGTGCAAGGGGCCGATTTCAGCAGGCGTCACATGACGTTGGCGGCTGCCGGCGCAGACGGCCATGTGCGGCTCTTCCCGTACGCGGACGGGAAGCTGGCGCAGTCGTACAGCCTTCCGGCCACCGCGGACTTCCGCGCCAAGACGGTCGCGTTCGATGACGGGCGCAACCAACTGGTCGCGGGCTGGGCCCACAAGGTGACCGTGTACGACGTCAGCGAACCGCGGAAGCCGACGGCTCGGTACAGCATCGGGCTGCCGGACCACGAGCTTCTGGTCTCCGCCTCGATCGAATCGGAGAGGAAGACGCTCTTCCTCGCCACCGGCGCCGGTCTCTACGCCGTCCCCGACCGCTCGGGGAAGTACAGCTGGAACAACCGCACGGTGCTCGCCTCCGGAGAGTTCATCGCCGTGCGGACCACACCCGGCGGAGACGTCCTCGCCGCGACCGTGAACGGCGCCCTCTCGGTGTACCACCCGACGGCGCACGGTAGTTGGCGGGAGACTCAGCTCGCCGGTCATGGCAGTCAGCTGACCGTCGCGGCGCCGGCTGGTCCCTACGTCGTCGCGACGGACTTCGAGAGCGCCAAAGTCTTCGACGCCGACTCAGGCGTCAAGATCACCGACATCAGACTGGCGAACGTGCTCGCCACCGGACTCTGGTACAACGGCACACAGGCCCGGATCTACGGTGACTATCCCGGTTCCAGTGTGGTGTTCCCCCTGGACGACCGCGCGGTGCTCAGCCGGGTGTGCACCCGACTCGGAGACGGCGCAGATCTGACGGTGGCCGACGCGTGGCAGCAAGCCCCCGACTCGGTCCGTCACATGACACTCTGCGGTGCGGAGACACGGGACCGTCCCTGACGGCGCCACGGCCGCCGACCGGGTTCCGGGGGGCGGCCGCTCCTTTCGGGCGCGTGCGGTCAGGGCTTCGCGGGTGTCGCGCAGGCGCCCGCGGCGCACGCCGTGAGCCACTGGTCGAAGTCCGCGTCGTAGCGTGTGCCGATGCCGTCGTGGTAGACGGCGTATCCGCCGACGTAGTCACCGGCGCGGAAGCGGGCGAGCATGCGCTGCACGTCGTCGGGGTGACGCTCGGCCATGTAGCGCACGGCGAGGTAGCCCCACGGGTAGGTGCGCGTCACGTCGCTGTTCTCGTAGGTGTTCTCGAAGAGGGTGCTCAGCCGGTACGTGTGCTTGGCCGCCTCCTGGATCGCCTGGTCGTCGGCGAGGTTCCGGTAGCTGTAGGAGACGTACTCGGCCACGCCCTCGATCCACCACACGTCCGGCACGGTGGTCTCCTGGGCGAAGTCGCCCTTCATGTCGTCGCGGCCGTCCAGGAAGTGCGTGTACTCGTGGTTGAGGTTCCATATCCGGGCCACGAAGCCGTCGTCGTAGTCCTTCTGGTACATGATCGACGTCACGTGGTTGGCCGGGTCGGACGGGTTGCCGTCCAGGGTCATGCCGCCGTTGTCGGTGTCGATGCCGTAGATCGGGCCGGCGTAGGTCTGGTAGTCGGCGCGACTGGCGAACACCGCCAGCCGGATGTCCGACACGTACTGGCCGGGTATCGCGCCGCCGGCCTTGACCACGCCGCGGAAGTAGGCGCTCTGGCCGAGCACGCTGGCGCAGGCGGCGTCGAGGTCGGCGGCGGTCAGCGACTGGGCGAGGATCGTGACGTTCGCGTCGCACCGGTGGGTGACGGGCAGGACGGCCCTGGTGAGCTTGCCGGGCAGGTCGCAGACGTCGTAGTACGAGCAGTTGGCGCCGTCGTAGGCGTTCGCCTGCGTGGCCACGGCGACCCAGAGCCCGGCCGTCGGACCGGTCATCGCGGTCTCGTCCAGGAGTTCCTTCGTCAACGGCCGTACGGTGTCCTGAAGTTCCGGATGCTCGACGTAACGGGCCACGTTCATCCCGGCGTTGGAGTCCAGGAAGGCGAGACCGGTGCCGAGCTGGTCGGTGTTGGCCAGCGCGAAGTCGTAGAGGGTGTCGATGATGCGCGGGTCCGCGTCGACCGCCCGCACGTAGTCCGGGTTCCAGTTGCCGCGCCACAGGGGCGTGTAGACGTCGTTGACGGCGCTGGTCATGCTCGGGATCGAGTCGTACGAGCTGTCGTAGTCGTTCAGCAGCCGCCGGTAGACGTACAGGTAGCGGCCCTGCTGGTCGGCGCTGTCGGTGAGGATCACCGTCTCGCCGAGGATCTCGCCGTTGGCCGCGGTGACGTCCTGGGAGTGGGAGCGGGCGAAGAAGGCGTCCAGGCCCGCCGTGACCGCGGTGGTGAGGCGGGTGGTGTACGGGCCGACGTCCGCGGAGTGGTTGAACTGCACGTAGTAGCCGGCGCGCAGGAACAGGACCAGCTGTTCCAGGCTGCCCGAGTCGTCGCCGCGGTACCGGCCGGCCGCGCGGGTGAACGCGTTCGCCACGGTGAGCATCTGCGGCTCGCGGAAGACGTCGTGGGCGTCCTTGCCGGTGACGGCGAAGAGGGTGTTCACGCAGTCCGTGGACGAGGCCGTGACGAAGGCGACCAGCGCGGTGCCCGTACGGGAGCCGAAGTCCCCCGGGGTGCAGGAGGCGGCCGCCCGCGGCGCCCGGTGGGCCGGTCGGGCCGACTCCGCACGCCGGGGCGGGAGTTGGGCCGGGTTCAGGCGGCGGGGCTGGGTCGCGGGGTGCTCGGTGGCCAAGGTGGTCGCGCCGGTCGGCGAGGGGGTGGCCGGACGCGTACGGGGAGCGGTGGCCGGGCCGGTGTGCGGCTGGGGCGCCGCCAGGGCGGGTGTGGCGAGCAGGCCGGCCACGGTCACACAGACGGCGGCGGCGCCGGCCATGCGTCTGGGCAGCGCGAAGCGATAGCGCATCTGGATTCCTCCACGAAGGGATGCGCCTCTGTGGGGAGTTGAGGCGTGTGAGGCACTCTCTCAGTGGGCCCCGCACCTCAACAATGGCGTGTGACATAGCACATGACACTGGCCGCTCATAACATCGCGGCGTGTCCGTGACGTGCTCCTACGCGCCGGTGGCGCTCCAGGTGCGCGAGGCCCAGCTGCGCAGATGCGGCGCCTGGGCGACGAGATCGCGGTACGCGGCCGTCGCCGACTCGAACACCGTCTCCACGACGTCGTCGGTGACGGCGTCGGGCCGCCAGGCCAGCACGTACCGGCACCACAGCGGGGAGCCGGCCAGCGGCTTGACGACGACGTGCGGGATCGGCCGGAACGTCGGCTGCACCAGGGACACGCCGAGCCCGTCGGCGATCATGGTCTGGAGCTGGGTCTGGTCGCCGAGGAACTCGTGGACGGTGACCGGCGCGAACCCTGCCGCCGCACAGGCTTCGTAGAACACGCCGGGCCACCCGGCGCCGTCGTCCGGGGTCACGAACCAGGCGTCTTCGGCGAGGTCGGCGAGCTGCACCTGGGCGCACTGCCGGAGCCGGTGCCGGGCGGGCAGCGCGACGAACGTCGGCTCGGTGACGATCCCGCGGTGCCGCACCGCGCCCGAGTGCCGCAGCTCCATGCCCGGGTAGTCGGCGGCGATGGCCGCGTCCACCGCCCCCTCCTCCAGCAGTTCCACGATCCGCGAGGAGGCGTAGACGCTGTTGACCGCGAGGGAGAGCTCCGGCAGCCGGGTGCGTACCCGCGAGACCGTGCCGGACAGCATGGGCGAGTTGGTGGCGGCGACGCGGAGCGTACGGCGCGGGCGCGCGGCGGGGCGGTGGCCGATGGCGTCGGCCCTGGCGAGCACGTCACGGGCCTGGGCGACGACCTCGGCGCCGTAGCGGGTCGGCCGCACCCCGCTCGTACCGCGCTCGAAGAGCGGCTCGCCCAGGTGGCGCTCGATGCGCCTCAGCTGGGTGCTCACGGCCGGCTGCGAGTACCCCAGTTGCGTGGCGGCGCGGCCCACGCTGCCCGCGTCGGCGATCGCGCACAGCACGCGCAGGTGCCGCAGCTCCAGCTCCATCGCTCCACTTCCCGTCTCGTCCCATGACCGGTCCCCCGTCCCGTCCGCCACGGGGAAACCGGTGCTCACCGCCCTGGCCGGCCGGGGTAACGACCGGCGGACGAAGCGTTCCATTGTGCCCTGCCGGGCACAAGGCGCAGGTCCGCCAGGGTGTGGGCGGCTACCGGGCGGCCCTGTGGCGCACCGTGTCGAGCAGCGCCGGCTCCTCCGCGGACAGGCGCAGGGCGCCCGCGGCCACGTTGGCCTCCAGGTGGACCGGGTCGCCGGTGCCGGGGATGCCGAGGACGTGCGGGCCCTGCCGGAGCGTCCAGGCGATGCGGACCTGGGCGGTGCTCGCCCCGTGGGCCCGGGCGACGGCGAGGATCTCGGGGGCGTCGCCGCGGCGGGCGCGCCGGACTGACGGCCGTCGGCGGCGATCGAGCAGAACGGCACGAAGGCGACGCCCCGCTCGCCGCCCGAGCGCACGAGGGCCTCCTGCTCGGGCCGGACGCCGATGCCGTACATGTTCTGCACGCCTCGGTGCGCTGGGACGACGACAGCCTGAGCCTGCTGCGCCGGCGGCGCGCGCTGTCCCGTACGACAGCCGGCCCGGGGCTGCTGCTGATCCCCTCGGTCTTCACCGGCCCGCACCCGCTCACCCGGCTGACCCCGTCCGACCCGCCCCAACTCGCCTATCCCGCACGGGGAACCGGCGCGCCGTGGCAGCCCGCACGGCCTCGCACGCGCACCGATGCCCTGGCCGCCGCGCTCGGCCGCTCCCGGGCCCTGCTGCCGGCCGAACTGGACTCCTCCGCCTCCACCACGGAGCCGGCCGGCCGGACCGGGCTGTCCGCCGCCGGTGTCTCGCAGAACCTGACGACGGCGCTGCGGGACGCGGGCCTGGTCGGCGCCCACCGGGCGGGCCGCTCGGTGCCGTACGCACGCACCCCGGCGGCCGAGGCACTGCTGACGGCGGCCTGTCCGTGACTCACGGACCACCGATGCCTACATCCCGAACTCATTTGCCTAAACGCTTTAGGAAGTCGCATAATCGATTTCGGCAGATGGGAGGAAGCTCATGGTGCGTGCAGGCCTGACCACCGAACGACTCGTGCGGGCCGGCGCGGAGCTGGCCGACGAGGTCGGCTTCGATCAGGTGACGGTGTCCGCGCTGGCCAGGAGGTTCGACGTCAAGGTCGCGAGCCTCTACTCGCACCTGAAGAACTCCCAGGACCTCAAGACGCGGATCGCGCTGCTCGCCCTGGAGGAGCTGGCCGACCGCGCCGCCGACGCGCTCGCCGGGCGGGCCGGCAAGGACGCGCTCAGCGCCTTCGCGGACGTCTACCGCGACTACGCCCGCGCCCACCCCGGCCGCTACACGGCGGCCCGGTACCCACTCGACCCCGAGGCGGCGGCCGCGAGCGCGGGCGTCCGGCACGCACAGCTGACCCGGGCCGTCCTGCGCGGCTACGACCTGGCCGAACCCGACCAGACCCACGCGGTGCGCCTGCTCGGCAGCGTCTTCCACGGCTACGTCAGCCTGGAGGCGGCCGGCGGCTTCAGCCACAGCGCCCCCGACTCGCAGGAGTCGTGGACGCGGATCGTGGACGCCCTCGACTCCCTGCTGCGCAACTGGCCCGCACCCTGACCGTCCGCGCGCCGCCGGCCCGCGCCCCTCCTTTCCGCGCGCCGCCGACCCGCCCCCCGAATCCCCCGGAACACAGGCCGACATGATGCACACCACTGCCCTCACCGCCGACCTCGTACGCGGCGCCCTCGATCTGGAACGCACCGCGCACGGACTGCTGCCGCACCGGCTGCCCGCCCGGGCCCGCGCCCAGTGCGCCGACCCGCAGCTCGCCATGGTGGAGTCCCAGCCCTCCGGCGTCCGGCTGGTGTTCCGCACCAGTGCCACCACCGTCGAGCTGGACACCCTGCCGACGAAGCAGGTCTACGCCGGTGCGCCCCCGCGCCCGGACGGCGTGTACGACCTGCTCGTCGACGGACGTCCGGCCGGCCGCGGCCGGGTCGACGGCGGCAACACCCTCACGATCGACATGACCACCGGCACCGCCGAGCACAAGCCGGGGCCGGTCGGCACCGTGCGGTTCACCGGCCTGCCGGACACGCCCAAGGACGTGGAGATCTGGCTGCCGCACAACGAGACGACCGAACTGGTGGCGCTGCGCACCGACGCCCCCGTCGAACCCGTGCCCGACCGCGGCCGCCCGGTGTGGCTGCACCACGGCAGTTCGATCAGCCACGGCAGCGACGCCGCGAGTCCCACCACCACCTGGCCGGCCCTCGCCGCCTCGCTCGGCGGGGTGGAGCTGATCAACCTGGGGCTGGGCGGCAGCGCCCTGCTCGACCCCTTCACCGCCCGCGCGCTGCGCGACACGCCCGCCGACCTGATCAGCGTCAAGCTCGGCATCAACCTGGTCAACACCGACCTGATGCGGCTGCGCGCGTTCGGACCCGCCGTCCACGGCTTCCTCGACACCGTCCGCGAGGGCCACCCGGACACCCCGCTGCTCGTGGTCTCGCCGATCCTGTGTCCCATACACGAGGACACCCCGGGGCCGAGCCTGCCGGACTTCGGCGCGCTGAGCGAGGGGCGGCTGCGGTTCCGGGCCGCCGGTGACCCGGCGGAGACGGCGGGCGGGAAGCTCACGCTGAACGTCATCCGGGCGGAACTGGCCCGGATCGTGCGCGAGCGCGCGGCGGAGGACTCCCGGCTGTTCCACCTCGACGGCCGCGAGCTGTACGGCGAGGCCGACTTCGCCGAGCTGCCGCTGCCCGACGACCTGCACCCGGACGCCGCCGCGCACCGCCGGATCGGCGAGCGGTTCGCGGCGCTGGCGTTCGGGACCGGGGGCGCCTTCGCGGACCGCGCCGCCTGACCCTCGGCGGGCGGATCACACCAGGTGGGCGAAGACCACGAGATTGTCCGTGTAGTCACGCGCCGAGTGGTCGTAGTCCCCCGCGCAGGTGATGAGCCGTACCTCGGGGCGCGCGGTGTCGGCGTACACGAGTTTGCTGGGGAAGTCGTCCTTGGCGAAGGTCTCGGCCTTGTCCACGACGAAGTTCGCGGTCCGCCCGTCGGTGCGCTCGACCGAGAACGTGTCACCGCTCTCCAGGTGGTCGAGGTTGGCGAAGACGGCCGCCGAGACCGTCGTGTCGACGTGCCCGGCGATGATCGCGGTGCCCTTCTCGCCGGGTGAGGCGCCCTTGGTGTACCAGCCGACGAGGTTGGTGTCGCCCGCGGGCGGCGGCTGGAGCTGGCCCGTCGGGTCGAGCGTCAGGTCGGTGAAGGGGGCGTCCACACCGATCTCCGGGATGAGCAGGCGGGTCGGCGCGGAGCGGGGCAGCGCGTCGCCGGCCTGCTGGGGATCGGCCGGCGTGGCGGCGCTGGAGCCCGAGGCGCGGGCCACCCGGGGCACGTCGTGCGAACCGTGGTGGCCGCCGAGCACGTTGACGGCGAGGAAAACGATCGCCGCGCCCCACAGCACCAGCCGCCCGCCGCGGCCGGAACTCCCCTCGTCCGGCGCCGGGTCGGCGGGGTTCTGGGAGGACGGATCTGCTGCCATCGGACACCACCTCACTAGGCACGGCAGCACGGGGTTCAGGGCAGGAGCCGGTGCGCGATCCGGCCCGCAGGGGGCACGGGCCGCCGACACGGTTCGCGCCGGCGGCGTCCGCAGCCCCTGAGGCGGGTCGAGCGGTCAGGACGCCGGCGGGACGGCCTTCTTGCGGCGCAGCGCGTACATGCCGGTGGCGCCTACGGCCAGCACCGCCAGGCCGCCCGCGGTGACGCCGGGGTCGGCGAGCGCTCCGCCGCCGGTGTGCATGCCACCGTGTGGCTTGCGGCCCCCGTCCTCGCCTCCGCCGCCGTCCCGGCCGCCGCTGTCCCGGCCACCGCCGTCCGAGCCGCCACCATCACGGCCGCCTCCGCCCGATCCACCGCTGTCCCGGCCGCCACCGTCCGAACCGCCGCCGTCCGAGCCCTTGCCCCGGCCGCCGTCCCCGCTCTTGTCGCGGTAGGTGTCGGGGTCGAAGCGGCTGTCGCCCTTGCTGGCCCCCCAGTCGTCGGCGCGCAGCACCGTGGCGAGCGCTCCGCCGCCCGTGTGCATTCCGCCGCGCGGCTCGTCGTGTCCACGGCCGCTGCCATGATCGTTGCCGTACTCCTTGTCCTGGCCCCGGTCGGAGCCCTTGCCTTGATCGTCGTCCGAACCCTTGCCGCGACCGGAGTCCTGGTCGCTGCTGTGCGAGGAATCGTCACGGCCTCCGTCGTGCCCGGCGGGGGCCGCGAACGCGGCGCCGGGCGTGGCGAAGGCGAGAGCTGCCACGGCGGCTGCCGTGGCCAGGAGCGTGCGGGCAGAACGCATCGTGTTGTCCTTCCGCCGTGACCGGGCAGCGGATTCTTCATCAGCTGGATGGACCCGGCCCCAACATGAACCACCGTCAGTGAGGGCATCGGCTCCCACCATCCGGGCCGCCCAGCCGGGTCATCAGGCCACCCGTCTGCCCCAGTGCCGCCACCGGACGGCCCCTCGTCCGGGCCAATCGGACGCCGCCTCCCGGCGCCCGCGTCCTCCGTCGCCCGGCGCGGCAGCCGTACCCCTGCCGAGGCGTCAGGCCGTACGGCCGTGCGGGGAGCACCGGCCCGGATCCGACCGTCCATCAGTTCCCGTCGGCGTCGCGTGCGGCGCCCGGCCGAGAGGGGGCGCTCCGTGCCCGAGACCACCCTGTTCGCACGAGAGGTCCGGCGGCTGTGCGCGGCGGCGGCCGGCGCGCTGTTCGGCGTGACCGCCGTCGCCGGGCCGGCCCGCGCCGACGCCGCAGAGGTGACGGAGCATCCGGTCACCACCGCGCCGGACAGCGCCCCGGCCGGCCTGACCGCGGGGCCGGACCGCGCCCTGTGGTTCACCGAGGCCCGCTCGAACCGGATCGGCAGGATCACCGTCTCCGGCCGGGTCACCGAGTACCCGGTCCCCACCCCGGACGCCGGCCCCGGCTCGATCGCGGCGGGCGCGGACGGCGCCCTGTGGTTCACCGAGACCGTCGCCGGGAAGGTCGGCCGCATCACCACGTCGGGGCGGGTGACCGAGTATCCGCTGGGCGGCTCGAAGGACTTTCCCGGCCACATCGTCGCCGGTCCGGGCGGCATGTGGTTCACCGCGTCCGCCTCGCGCTCGGTCCAGCGGATCACCTACGGCGGCCGCGTCACCCGATTCACGCCGCCCGGCGCCGACAGCGATCCCGGCGGCATCGCCCCGGGGCCCGACGGGCGGGTCTGGTACGCCGATCAGTCCGGCCGCATCGGCAGGGTCGCCGCGGACGGCGGCATCACGACCTTCGCGGTGCGGGGCGGGGCCGACAAGGTGCCCTTCCGTCTGGCCACCGGACCCGACCGGGCCGTGTGGTTCACCGAACTCCTCGGCAACGCCGTCGGCCGCCTGCGGACCGCGCCCCGCTGACGCGGGAGCAGGGCGAAGTCCCGCCGCCGCCCTCTTGTTATGACAGCAGTCATAACGCAGGCTGGTGCCGACGCACAGAGAGCCGACGCGGTGGGAGGAAGCAGTGGCGGACGGGATGGCACGGGCCCTGTGGGAGCGGTACGAGCCGGTGCACGACCTCGTGTACTTCGCACCGGAGGCGCGCCGCGCGGCGGACGCGCTCGGGCTGCGCGGCTACTGGATGGGGTACTTCGCGCTGCGCGCCGCCCCGCTGGGCGCGGCGTCCCCGGCCGTGGTGACGAGTTGCTTCTACGTCTTCCATCCCGCCCGGGTGGCCCGGGCCCTGCCGGACGCCTGGGGGTACGCCGATCCGGCCGAAGCCCTCGCGGCCCGCCGGGAGGCCATGGACGCGGCGATGACCCGTCTGTTCGGAGCCGACGTCACCGGCTCCGCCGAGTTCGCCGAGGCCGCCGGTCTCGCGTGGGGGGCCGCGGCAGCCGCGGACACCACGGGCCGGGTGCTGGCCGCCGCCAACCACGCTCTCGAACGCCCGGACCGGCCTGCCGAGCGGCTGTGGCAGGCCCTGACGACCCTGCGCGAGCACCGGGGCGACGGGCATGTCGTGGTGCTGGTGAGCCAGGGGCTCGGGCCGGTCGAGGCCATGGTGCTCAAGGCGGCGTCCGGCGAGTCGGACGGTCGGTTCCTGCGGGAGACCCGCCGATGGGAGCAGGCGGACTGGGCGGCGGCCGGGGACCGGCTGCGGGCGCGCGGCCTGCTCGCGGCGGACGGCTTCGCCGGGTTCTCCGTCGCCAAGCTCGCGCGCCGCCTCGGAGTCAGCTCGGCCTCGCCCTACCGCCAC
>NZ_JBSGDB010000108.1:0-21567 GCF_053602155.1 Streptomyces sp. NPDC004561 | reverse complement strand
GGGGCACCCCGGCCGACCGGCTGAGGTCATGCGGCCATTCGGCGGGTATTGCGCGCCGGTCACCTGCGAAGGGCTCCCGAGGGGGTATGCATCGATCGGGGGTATGCGACGAGCGGAGCGCACGTGATCCGGGTACTGGTGGTCGACGACGAAGCCTTGATCCGCACGGGCTTCACGCACATTCTGAACACGGCGGACGACATCGATGTCGTCGGGGCGGTACCCGGCGGCCAGGCCGTCCGTACGGTGCGGGAGTTGCAGCCCGACGTCGTCCTTCTCGACATCCGGATGCCGGACGTGGACGGCCTCACCATTCTGGCCGACCTCCGCCGTATGCCGCAGCCCCCGGTGGTCGCCATGCTCACCACGTTCGACGCCGACGAGTACGTGGCTACGGCTCTGCGCTCGGGCGCCGCCGGATTCCTGCTCAAGGACACAGACCCCGAGGAGCTTCCCCACCTGGTGCGCAAGCTGGCCGAGGGAGGGACCGTGCTGTCGTCCCAGGTCACCCGGCTGGTGGTGGACGGCTACCTCGACCACGGTGTGCGCGAGCCCGGCGCCGTCCGTCTCACCGGCCGGCTCACCGAGCGCGAGCGCGCTGTACTCGCCCTCATGGCCGAAGGACTCGCCAACACCGACATCGGCGAAAGGCTGCACCTGAGCACCGGCACCGTCAAAGGCCATGTCACCAACGTGCTCGGCAAACTGCGGGTCAGCAGCCGAGTCCAGGCCGCCCTGATCGCCGAACGCGCGGGCCTGCTCCAGCCCGAACAGGGCGACGGCGCTCGGTGAGCCTGCGACGGCCGCCGGATCTGCAGCTCGACATCGCCCTCGTCGGGATCGCGCTGGCGGACGCATGGGCCCATGTCGGCGTACGGGAGCAACCCGCCGCCGCCTGCGCGCTGCTCGGCGCACTCGCCCTCGCCGTCCGTCGCCGCCTGCCCCTGACGACCTTCGCCCTCACGCTCCCCACCGCCCTCGTCACCGACGCAGTGGTCGCCCCCATGGCCGCGCTGTACACGCTCTCCTCGCTCAACCGCCACCGCTTCCTGCTGGCCGGCTGCGCCTTCACCTACGCGGTCATCGACTACATGCCCTGGCCCTGGTCGTCCCTGGACGCCACCGAACTGTCCCAGACGAACAACCTCTTCCACCTCAGCTACACCCTGGCCACCGCCGCCGCCCCTGTCTTCCTGGGCCAACTCGTCCAGGCGCGACGCGAACTGTCCCTGCGGCTCGCCGACATCTCCGAGGCCCGCGAGCACGAACGGCTGCTGACCGCCCAGAGCGTTCTCGCGAAGGAACGCGCCCAGCTCGCCCGGGAGATGCACGACGTGGTCTCCCACCAGGTCAGCCTGATCGCCGTACAGGCCGGAGCGCTCCAGGTGGGCAGCCAGGACGCCGCGACGCGAGAGGCCGCGACCACGATCCGCCGCCTCAGCGTGCAGACCCTGGACGAACTGCGGCACATGGTCAGCGTCCTGCGGGCCTCCGGCAGCAGTCCGACGGAGCTCACCCCCCAACCCTCCCTCGCCGACCTGGAGCGTCTGGTCGACGCCAGCGGCATCGAAGCCGAACTGGAAACCGATCTGTCCGACGAACTGCCGCCGCCGGTGCAGCGCGCCGTCTACCGCACCGTTCAGGAAGCGTTGACGAACGTCCGCAAACACGCCCCCGGCGCCACCGCGACCGTGCGCATCACCCACCGGGGCAGTGCTCTGCGCACCACCATCACCAACACCGCTCCCACCCGCAGTGCGTTGGCCCTGCCGAGCGCCCAGCACGGCCTGGTCGGCCTGACGCAACGAGCCGAACTCCTCGGCGGCACCGTCACCTCCGGCCCCACGGCCCAAGGAGGCTATGAACTCCACCTGGAACTGCCGGTCGACCGAAACCGGTGAACCGGACCCGGCCCGGCCGGGCGCATCGTGCTCACGGCCGGGCGCCTCAGGACGAGGGGTGCTACTGGACCGTCACGGTGACCTGCCACAAGAGAACCGCGTGCGAGCAGACGTTGCCGGGCTTGGGCACGCACCGCATCAGGGAGTCGAGCGTGCTCCTCCCGGTGTCGGTGACGCGGAACGTCGCACTGGCGTCGCCGTTCGGGCCGAGACGGCCGGCCGTCTTACGGAGGACCTCGTCGTCGGCGGCGGTGGGGGAGCTCCACTTCCACGTCGCCGTCGCGGTCCGCCTCCCTGCGAGGCGGACGGTGATCGTGTCACCGGTGTGTGCGGTGACGGACTGACCGTTCGCGCTGTTGGTCAGCGTCAGGTGCCGCTTGTGGACGGCCGTGGCGGGGCATGCCACGGCAGCACCCGCGGCCAGGACGACTGCGGTCGTCGCCGAGACGACGGCTCGGCCCAGAGGGAATGTGATCATGAATAGTCCAACGATCGTGAAGGCGTCCGGGATGCGCCGCGACCAGGAAAGGGCCGGCGATCAGGCGCTCACCGCCCCCGCATTCCAGGGCCGGCCGAGCCCGGCGTACGAGGTCAGGCGGCACATGCCGTCCGGCGGGGTCGGCGCGCAGGGTCCACCACCGCTTCCCCCAAGTGGCGGACCCCAGCTCCAGGACACGCGGGCGATGCTGTAGCCCCAGGCGGAGACGAGTCGCTTGCGGACGTCGCGGTCGTGACGTCTGTGATCTCCAGGACGGTGCTGGCACCGTCTGCCGCAGCCCCGCCGCCGCAGACGAAGATCGCCGTCACAGGAGAGACCCATGGCCATACCGTGGCGCGTACGCATACCCCGCCCCCGGTGCGCGCTGCCCGAGACGCTGCGCAAAGGAAGCGTGCCTGTCCTCGCTCTCACCGCAGCCGCCATGCTGGACGCCTGGGCCCCCTTCCGCGCCCGGTTCGGACCCGTGCTCGCGGCCGTGCCCGCACTGGCGGCGGCCACCTGCACCGTGACCGGCATCGTCTGCATCGGGCTGCTCACCGGTCTCGCGGCCAGCCTGATCGCATGGGTGAACGGATGGCTGATCGACTCCCCGTTCCAGGTGACGATTCTCAGCGTGGCCGCCGTGACCGTCGCGGGCGTGTGGGCCGGCGCCGTGCGGCTGCGCCGGGAACAGGAACTGGTCAACGTCAGACTGATCGCCGAGACGGCACAGCGCGTCGTACTGCGCCCCGTGCCCGAGCGGCTCGGACCAGTCCGCTTGCACGGCGTGTATCTCGCGGCACACCACCAGGCCCGCATCGGGGGAGACGCCTACGAATGCCTCGACACGGCCTTCGGCGTCCGGGTGTTGATCTCCGACATCCGCGGCAAGGGCCTGCCCGCGGTCGATGCCGCGGCGGCTCTGCTGACCTGTTTCCGCGAAGCCGCGCACACCGAGAGGTCCCTGGACCGACTGGCGCGACGACTGGAAGACAGCGCGCAACGCCATGTGCGGTCACAGGACGCCTTCTCCGAGTGCTTCGCCACCGCCGTAGTGATCGAGATCCCGGACGAGGAAGTGGTGCGCGTCGTCCGGTTCGGCCATCCCCGGCCCCTTCTCCTGCGCGGCAGCGGTCGCGCGATCCCCCTCACCCCGCCGACGAGCAGCCTGCCCCTGGGCCTCGGCGACCTGACGCAAAAGGGTCACCAGGTGCTCAGTGCTCGGTTCCGGCGGGGGGACCGGATGCTGCTGTACACCGACGGAGTGACCGAATGCCGCGACGGGCAGGGCACGTTCTATCCCCTGGTGCAGCGGTTGCAGTCCTGGACGGGGCTGAACGGCTCGGCGATGCTGGACAGGCTGCGCGAAGACCTCCTCCGCCACGGGAAAGGCCGGCAACAGGACGACGCGGCCCTCGTCCTGCTCGAGCGCGTCGACGGCCGCCTGGGCCGGCAGACAACCGCGCGGCGCAGCCGCCCTGACGACTGTCCTCCGTCCGCGGTCTGACGGGGAGTTGGGCTTCTGAGCCGAGGAAGTGGGGGCGGTGCGTGAGCTGTTCGGGGCCTGGCGCTCAATCCACGGATGTAGACCCGTGGACGCATGCGCGGCGGTCGTCCAATCGCCGGTCGGATGTGCCCGAGTGCACCGCATGACAGCGTTCCGCCATGGACCTGAACAGCAGTAAAGGCAGCGGGCTGACGCGTCGTCACCTGCTCGGCACCGCACTGGCGGCTGGGGCCGCAGTGCCGCTCGGCGTCGCACGCCCCGCGTGGGCCGCCCGGACCGCTCCCGGCCCGGCGCGGCTCGTCCTGCCCGAGCCCACGGGGCCGTACCCGGTGGGCACGGTGTCGCTGCACCTCGTGGACGGCTCACGGCCGGATCCGGCGGGCGGCCCGGGACGTCCCCGCGAGCTCATGGCCAGTGTCTGGTACCCCGCGCGGGACGTCCGGCGGTACCCGCGGGCGTCCTGGATGGCCGCCGCCCCTCTGCGGGCGCTCCTGACGTCCGCCGGGTTCGGCGCCGACGCCGTGCTCGCGCCGCTCACGGCCGGCCGCGAGGGCGCCCCGGTACGGCGAACGGGCGGACGCCTGCCCGTCGTCGTGTTCTCGCACGGCGCGCACGACCACCGCTCCGACGCCACCGTGGTGGTTCAGGAACTCGCCAGCCACGGATACGTCGTCGTCACGGTGGACCACACGTACGACGCCTTCAGTGAATTCCCGGACGGCCGCGTCGTCGTCCCCCTTCACGACCCGCAACACATGCTGGGACCGGCGGACTTCGCCAGGGACATCCGGTTCGTCCTCGACCGCATCGAGGACCTCGACGCCGGGCGCAACCCCGACGCCGAGCACCGGCCGCTGCCGGCCGGCCTGTCCGGCGCCCTCGATCTGCACCGCATCGGCATGTTCGGCTGGTCGAAGGGCGGGACGGCGACCGCCCTCGTCATGATCGAGGACCGGCGCGTCCGGGCGGGCCTGAGCTTCGACGGCCCGATGGAACCGACCGTCACCAACGATGTGGACCGGCCGTTCATGATGATGACGGCCGTGTTCACCCGGGCCGAGGAGCCGAGCGTCGCCGAGTTCTGGTCGCACCTGCGGGGATGGCGGCTCAACATCCAGGCCGAGGGCGCGGTCCACTCGTCGTACTGCGACAACCAGGTACTGATCCCGCAGCTGGCGAAGGCGGTCGGAATGAGCGACGAGGAACTTCGGCGCTGGATCGGAACGCTCGATCCGGCGCGGGCGTTGCGGATCCAGCAGGCGTACCCGCTCGCCTTCTTCGACCTTCATCTGCGGCACCGCCGGGGGCACCTGCTCGACGGGCCGTGCGCGGCCTTCCCCGAGGTGACATTCCTTCCCTGACACCCGTTCGGACGACCACACTCTCGCGCGAGCTTCGGGCCGGGGGAGGCGGAACGACGCGTCCGGGAGGCTGGATTGAGGGCTGGCCACGCGGGCACGTGCATCCCAGGAAGGTGGGTGCCCTGCCGTCCGCGCGGCGGCGGGCGGCAGGGAGAGGGGAGTGAGGATGGCCGAGCGATCGACCGCTGCGTCAGAGCAACGGCCCGGAGCGGTGGGCCGCGGTAGCGTCCCGACGCCACCGTTGCGGCCCGGCGGCTACGATCCGGCCGACTACGCGGCAACTGTGGTGCGCAGCGCCGGGGAGGCCGGCGTGTCCCCCGTGCTGGTGATGACCGTGCTCCACAACGAGGCGTACAAGCCGCACCACCCGCTGCTGGAGCGGCTGTGGCAGTGGTGGAAGCCCGGGGCGTCCTTCGGAGTGGCCAACATGCACCGTGTGACCTTCGAGCGGGTTCGGCGGGCGCACGGCCTGTCGGGCCGGTGGGAGGACCTTCGCGACGACCCCGCCTTCGCCATCCACGCGGCGGCCCTGCACCTGAAGGACCTCGACCGGAGCCTTCCGGGGCGGCGCGTGCGCCGCTACACCCGCGACGAACTCCTCGCCCTGGGCTACAACACGGGTGAACGCAACATGCGTTCCTTCGCCCGGGGCGTCCCGCCGGGCCCCATGGCACGGTCGTACCTGCGCCGTTTCCGTGCGTACCGGGGCCGGGCCGCCGAGGTCCTGGCGGACGCGGAGGGACGCGCGACACCGTGACCGGATGAGCGCGGCCGACTGGCCCTCATTCCGGCCGGCTCTGAACCTGCCGCCCAAGGAAATTCAGCAACCTGGTCTGGGCGTCCGCATCAGCGACCGAAGCGACCTTGGGCCCGAATGCCTTCGGTGTTCGAATGTCGTCGTCTTCGGGCAGCAGAATCCCCGTCGCCACGGATACGGCCTCGGCGTCCAGCGTCTCGTCCTGTCCGGTTGCTCGCGCGAGGTCCCACGTGTGAATCAAGGTGTCCGCACACGCCATCCGCTTCACGAATTCCTCGAAGGGGATGGAGCCGAACTCTTCACCCAGGAGGGCGGATGCCTTTTCGGGGGTTCGTAGTGCGTCTTTGATTTCCGCGGATGCCGAGTTCCACGCCTGAAGCAGATCCTCGCCCCGGCCGGGCGTGGAATAGCCTGATCCATCCAGCCCGGCAGTGGCTCGCCGATGATTGGAGACGACGTGGGCTGCAACATCCCAAGCCGTCCATCCGGGGCACGGAGAGGGATCTTCCCATCTGCCGGATGGGCAATTTGCGATCAGATCTTCGAAGCGTCCCGCGATCCGCTCATACAGATGTTGAACTGAAGATCCCACTCGCTTCTTCCTTCCGTGTACCGTCGACTCAATCGTGCCGCAGGAAACTCCGGCCCGGTCGCCTCATCGGCGGTCCGGTTCGTGCGGTGGGGTGATTTCCTCGGTGTCGAACCCGGGTGTGCCCTTCTCGGCCACGAAGCCGCTCACGTGCCCGTCATCTCCGCGGGCTTGGACGATCATGCAGTCGGCGAAGGGCGCGGCAGTGTCTGCGCGGCCGGCCTCGACGGATCGGACCGCCGGGAGATCCTCGTCGCACGGGGCCTCACCGGCATCGCCCCCGCCGTGCTGCCGGCCGGTACGAGTGACTAGGCCCGGTAGGCCGCGGAGATCTGGCCGACCAGGACGGCGAACGGCATGTCGAGGGCGGCGTAGAGGGCGCCGGCCTCGGGGAGCGCGTTGTCGGCGAGGGCCTCGACCAGCTCTTGGCGCTGGGCACCAGTGGGTGTCGTACGCCGGAGTGAAGGCACATCGCGGGGACAGCGGTCGCGAGGTATGTCGACGCGTCCTGCCAGGTCAGCCGTGTCGGCTTCCCCCGTGTCCGGTCGAGCCGGCCCCTCAATGTGCAACCGCTTCACCGCACATGCGAGCAAGCGAGGTCAAGACCCTAGGCAGCCAGGTCCGTGGCCGGTATTTTGCGCCCTTGGCCCCCGTGAGAAGCGGCGGGGTGACGCTTCAACGAGGGGGTGCGGTGCGGGACTTCAGCCTTCCGCCGCTGGTGGCGACTCTGCCCAAGGGTGGACTCGCGGACTCGGTGTTCGACGTGGCCGAGCACGACCCGAAACTGGAACAGCTGGCCCGGCGCGACAGCGAACCGGACAGCGACGAGTGGGTCCCGGTCACGGCGGCGGAGTTCCGCGACGAGGTGATGGGGTTGGCGAAGGGGCTGCTGGCCGCCGGCATACGGTTCGGTGAGCGGGTCGCCGTGATGTCCCGGACACGGTACGAGTGGACGCAACTCTGTTACGCCCTGTGGTCGATCGGCGCCACGGTCGTCCCCGTCTATCCCACCTCCTCCGCGGATCAGGTCCGTTGGATCCTGTCGAACGCCCAGGTGGCGGCGATCGTGGTGGAGCACGAGGAACATGCCATGACCGTGGGAGCGGCCTGCGACGGGACGCCGCTGCGCTCGATATGGCAGCTCGACGCGGACTGCGTAGGGCAGTTGACGGCTTGGGGCCGGGACATCCAGGACGCCGAGGTGGACCGTCACCGCCGGGCGGTGATACCCGAGTCAGTCGCCACCATCGCGTACACGTCGGGCACCACCGGGCTGCACCCCAGGGGGTGCGTGATCACGCACGCCAATCTGGCGGCCGAGTGCGACACCCTGTACGAGGGCTGGAAGGGGATCATCTCCGAGCCGGGGGAGCAGCCGTCCATCCTGGCGTTCCTGCCGCTGGCCCACATCTACGGCATGATGGTGCAGGTGGTGTGCATGCGCGGCGGCGTCCGGCTGGGCCACCAGCCCGACCTCGGCCCCGCCGCCCTGCTCCCCGCGCTGGCGTCCTTCCGGCCGACGTACGTCTTCGCCGTGCCCTACGTCTTCGAGAAGATCTTCCACAGGGCGCGCAGTGTGGCCGAGGAGGCGGGGCGGGGGCAACTGTTCGACAGGGCGGCGGCGATCGCCGTGCGGTATGCCGAGGAGATGGAGCGGCGGGACAAGGGAGAGGGCTCCGGGCCGGGGCCGATGCTCAGGGCGGCGCACGCGGTGTTCGACCGCCTGGTGTACGGGCGGTTGCGGGCGGTGCTGGGCGGCCGTGTCCGGAACGCCACATCCGGTGGCTCGACCTTCGACCGGGAGCTCGGTCTCTTCTTCGCCGGTGCCGGGATCACCATCCACGACGGGTACGGGCTCACCGAGACCACCGCCGCGGTGACCAGCCAACCGCCGGGCCGTCCCCGGTTCGGCACGGTGGGCAGGCCGCTGCCGGGCTGTGCCATCCACATCGCACGGGACGGAGAGATCTGGGTCGGCGGCGATGTCGTGTTCTCCGGCTACCACGGCGACCCGGAGGGCACCCAAGCGGTGTTGCGCGACGGCTGGTTCGCGACGGGCGACGTGGGCTTTCTCGACGACGACGGCTTCCTCGTGATCACCGGACGCAAGAAGGACATCATCGTCACCAACGGCGGGAAGAGCGTCAGCCCTCAGCTTCTTGAAGAGAGACTGCGGAAACACCCGCTGATCTCCCAGTGCGTCGTGGTCGGCGACAACCGGCCGTTCATCGCGGCCCTGATCACCCTGGACCTGGAGGCGTCGGAGCACTGGCACCAGGCGGGCGGGAGGCAGACGTCCAACTCCCGGACCGTCGACAAGGACCTGCACGCGGAGATCCAGCGGGCCGTGTCCATGGCGAACAGCGCCGTGTCACGGGCCGAGTCGATTCGAGCGTTCCGGATCCTTCCCACCGAGTTCGGCGTCGCCGACGGCCTCATGACGCCGTCCCTCAAACTGAAGAGAGGCGCGATCGTGAAGGCGTACGCGGCGGACATCGAGGAGCTCTACGCGTCCTCCTGAGCAGGCGTCCGACGACTGTGCGCGGGCCGTCGGTGGACACTTCGCCGCCGGGCAGGGGGAGTTCGAGGGCACGTCCGAGAGCATCGGTGCGCGGACGGCGTCACGGTCTCCGCGGACTCCGCCAGTGTCGCGAAGTCCGACTCTCTCCTACGGCGCGCCGCCACCGCACACGGCCCGGCGCGCCCAACGCGAAGCCTGGGCGCGGTGTCGCCGCGTCTGAGAAACCTGCCGCACGTCTCGGCCGCACTGCCCCCGCCGACGACCAGCAGCCGGGTTCCAAGAGGCCCTTGCCGTCGAAGGGGCCGAGCGATGGCCCTTCGATCTGGCCCGTATCGGCCTGTGCCGCAGAGATCGGCTTCGCCGCAGACAGGCACCCGCAGCGAGCGCCAGTGGCGCGGCGGGACCTGGCCGGCCGGCGGCCTGAAAGGGAGTGGATCGGCATCCTCGCCCCTCCTCTAGGTGGGCGAGGATGCCGACGCACGGTCCGCGGTGACACGCTCAGGGCCCTGCCCGCATGCCACCGGCTCGCTTCACTTCCTGCAGACTCGCAGGCGAACGGCGGTTCCCTGAGGGCCGGTCCGTACCTGGACGGTGTCGCAGAGCATGCCGACGCCCCAGATGCCGAAGCCGGACTTCAGAGCGGACTCCGGTGGTACCCAGCTGAGGAACTCCTCAGGCTGCCAGTGGCCGGAGTCGGTGATCTCGCATACGAGGCCGTTGTCGGGCCAGGCACGCAGGGACACCGGTGCCCGGCCGTGCCGGACGGCGTTGGTCGCCACCTCGGTGACGGCGACGAGGAGGTTGTACAGCGCGTCGCCCGCCACTTGGCAGTGCTTGGCCTGTTCGGCGACGAAGGCCCGTACGGCGTGCAGGTCGTCGGGACGGACCTTTATCGATGCGGCGGAGTGCGGGGACGGCGGCAGTGGCCGGCTGTCGACGTCGGCGACGAAGTCACGAGGGTTGCGGTAGTCCGGGTTCTTGCGCAGTCGGGCGCCCTCGTGGAGGTTGGGATGGGTCTGGCGCACCAGTGAGATGACCTCTGGGGCGAGGACCGCTGTGTTGTAGCAGCAGTAGCCCCGGAAATCGGCGTTGGCGAAGCCCATGTTGAAGATCGAGTCGTAGCGGACCCACTCCATCGCATCCGGGTACTTGGACCAGTCCGCCGACGCCACCACCCACGCCGGGCGTGAGCCGAGGGACCGGGCGACGGCGATCATGCCGGCCATCGCCCGCACCGGAGTGCTGTAGAAGTCCGACGGGTCGATGAACTGGACCGCCGCGGCGTCCCGTCCGAGCGAGTCGCGCAGCACCTCGGCCTCCTGCCGGGGGGTGACCGCGAACGTCGGGTCGCCGGCTTCGATGCCCTCGCGCAGGTGGGGCAGGGAGCCCGCGAGGAACTCCTGCTCGTCCTCGTACAGAAGAGCGCAGTGCTGGACTCCCTGCGATGCGCTCGTCGGACCGGCTTCCGCCGGCCGGTCCGCTGGTGCCTCGGCGGTCATGCGGTCTCCTTCCGTCCCTGGACGAGTCCGGGCAAGCGCTCCCAGCTGACAGTCTCGATCAGGTTCTCCATCTGCGGCGACAGGTTGTCCAGGACGAACTGGACCCCGTTACCGCGGCGCTCCACCAGGCTTGCCAGCAGCCGCAGGGCGCCGAGGTCGATGAAGCGCAGTTCGGCCAGGTCGAGCCGCACCTCGCCGCCCCCGGCCGACAGCGGGGACAGCGCCTCCAGGACCTCATGGTGCCGCGTCGCGTCGAGTTCCCCCTCCAGGCGCAGGCCCGGAGGGTCGACGGTCGGCGTGATCCGGAGCATGCGCTCGTCGGAGTGTGCAATGACTTCCATCAGATCTCCTAGCAAGGGGACCACTGGTTGCATCCGTGGGAGGGGATTGCTTCTCAAGAGCTCCTTCTAACACCCGTGATTTGCATGTGCGTTTGCGCCGTCGACGATGGCGGGGGACTACGAGACGGAGGGCCGGGCATGGCCGCTGCCGGGATGGGCCTCGGCTGCCCGTAGGCAAATTGACGCATCGTCATTTGGTTGGCTCCTCCACCTCCGAGGGGCCGACGCGCAGTGTCAGGCAGGCGGGGAAGAACGCGCTCCAGGTGTAGCCGCGCCAGCGCACGTAAGTGCCGAGGTCTGCGTCCCCGAGGACGGTCGCGTGTCTCATGTACTCCTGTGCCTCCTGGATCCTGCCCTGGTCGAAGAGGATGAGGCTGATCTCGTTGAGGGCGAGACTCTCCAGGGCCCGCTCGCCGATCTCTCCGGCGTGCATCAGGCTCTGCCGCAGGCAGGACAGTGCGTCCTCGGTCCGGTCCAGCCCCAGAAACGCCTGTCCGAGGTTGCCCAGGCCGGTCACCTGGGCCATGCGGTCTCCGGCCTCCTGTGCCAGGGCGAGATGCCGGCGTTGCACCGCCACGGACTCCTCGTACAGTTCCCGTTCGGCCAGCGCGTGCGCGAGGTTGGCCAGGGTGCGCAGCTCGCCGTCACGGTCGCCGGTCGCGCGCCAGAGGTCGAGCGCCGACTGAAGGCACTCGTGCATCTCGTCGTACTTCCGGAGCAGCCAGTGCACTGCGGACAGGTGGTCCAGGCCCCACGCCTCGCACTCCAGGTCACCCAGGCGCCGGGCGGTTGCGATGACCAGGTCGGCCAGAGTGTGCAACTCCCGGGCGCGTGCGTGCGGGTAGAGGTACCAGTGCAGCGGCCGCGCCAGCCGCAACGCGAGCCGGGCCGTGGAGCCGGACTGCGTCGCGGCGTGGGTGACGGCGGCCATCAGGTTCGCCCGCTCGACGTCCAGCCATGCCTCGGCCTCGCGGCGGTCCCGGATCGACGGCGTCGGAGCGGCGCCTTGGGCGCTCGGGTCCTGTGCGGCGCGGTGCGTCAGCTGCGGCATGTCGAGGAAGGCCACCGCCCGCTCGGCCGTGGCGAGGTAGAAGCGCAGCACGCGTTCGAGGGCCTGTTCGCGCTCGGCGGGCGGCTCCTCCGCGATCACCTGCTCCCGTGCGAAGAGGCGGATCAGGTCGTGCATCTGGTAGCGGCCCGGGGCGAGGCTGTGCAGCAGATGCGCGTCGACCAGCCGCTCGAGCGCGTCCTCGGCCTGCCAGCTGTCCACGTCGAGCAGCGCGGCCGCCGCCGTCAGCCCCATGTTCGAACCGGGGAGCACTCCGAAGAAGCGGAAGGCGTGGGCGGCAGCCCGATCGGTGGGGTTGCCGCTGTGGCAGATGACGTCGTAGCTGGCGTGGAAGCTGGCGCGCACCGACAGATCACCCACCCGGATCTCGTCGAGCCGGTTCTGCGCATCGGTCAGCCGTTCCACGAAGGTGCTCAGGGGCCAGCCGGGGCGGGCGGCCATGCGGGCGCCGACGATGCGCAGGGCGAGCGGAAGACGTCCGCACAACTGCATGATCGCGTCGGTCGCCTCGGGTTCCGCGGCGACCCGCTCCGCGCCGACGAGCCGCTCCAGCAGGGCGGTCGCCTGGTCGTGGAACATCACGCCGAGATGCAGGTAGGTGGCGCCCTCCAAGGAGGTCAGCAACTCCCGGCTGGTGATCAGCACCGCGCAGCCGGGCCCGGCAGGCAGCAGTGGCCGGACCTGCTCGGCGCCGGCGGCGTTGTCGAGCACGACCAGCAGCCGTCGGTCGGCCACCAGCGAGCGGAACGTGGCAGCGGCCTCCTCGGTGTTGGACGGTATGGCCACCTCCGGCACGCCGAGCGTGGTGAGGAACCGGCCGAGCACCTCACCGGGTTCCAGGGGCGTCAGCCCGGCGGTGGCTCCATGCAGGTCGACGTAGAACTGGCCGTCCGGGAAGCGCTCGGCGAGCTGGTGGGCGGTGTGAATGGCCAGAGCCGACTTGCCCACCCCGCCGGCACCGTCGATCACGGCCATCGCCACCCGTCCGTCACCGCCGTCCTGCAGCAGCCGGTGCAGCACCGAGCTCTCGGCGGCGCGGCCGACGAAGGTGGTGCTGAGGTGAGGAAGCTCCCTGGGGACCACGACGGGCCTGCGGTCCGCGGTCCGCGCCGGTTCGACGGGGGACGGGGGCGGGAGCAGCAACGACGCGTCGGCTCGCAGGATCTGCTGGTGAAGCCGTTGCAGCGGCGGGCCCGGCTCGATGCCGAGTTCCTCGGCCAGCCGGTGCCGCAGGTCCTGGTAGGCGGCCAGCGCGTCGGCCTGCCGGCCCGCCCGGTACAGCGCCAGCATGAACTGGCCCCGCAAGGCCTCGCGCAGCGGGTGTTCAACCACCAGCGTATCGAGTTCGTCCAGAACCGCCTCGTGGCGGCCCAGCCTCAGCCGGGCCTCGATGCGCGCCTCCCGCGCCTGCGCGCGGTACGCCGCCAGGCGCATCGCCTCCGCCTCCAGGGCGGGCGTCGGCGGCACGTCGGCGAAGGGGGCGTCGCGCCACAGCCCCAGCGCCTCCTCCAGGTACTCGGCGGCGGTCTCGGCCGCACCGCCGTCGAGCTCGCGCCCGCCTTGCTCGATCAGCTCCACGAACCGGTGGGCGTCGACCTCACCCGAGCCCACGACGAGCCGGTAACCGTGGGCCCGGTACCCCTGCGCGTGGGTCACCAGCAGTCGGCCCGACTCGTCCCCCAGCGCCCGCCGTACCCGCGACACATAGCCCTGAAGGAGCTTGCCCACGCTCTGCGGGGGATCCGCGCCCCACAATTCCGTGACCAGCCGGTCGGTGGAGACGACCTGGTTGGCATCGCACAGCAGCACGGCCAGCAGCATCCGCCACTTCGCCGGAGCCAGGGGAATCTCCTCGCTGCCGCGCCACAGTCCGAGCGTACCGAGGACCTGATACCGCATCACACGCTCCGCCGGTCGTCACCCGTGCAAGACGGGACTGATGCGGGCCGGTTCCCGGGCCGGACACGTGCAGGAGCCGGCACACCGGCCAGGGGCGGCCTCCCGCAGTGCGCGACGTGCGGCATCGCGGCCGACGGGGAGGACGCCGGTGCGACGCGCACCCACAGGGCCGGACTGGTCCTGTCCGACGCGGCCCGGCCGCCGGCTCAGGACACCCGCGCCTATCCGCGGGGGTGCAGTCACAGGACCTCCAGCAGTACATCGAGAGCGCGGAGTGCGAACATCCTGGGCGCAAAACGCCCGCGCCGCAAGGAAATGAGCGGACTGCGGGAAATCGGTGGGAGCCGTTACGCTCCTGGCGCTCGCGCGACCCGGTGCGCGGCGGCAACTCGCCGGCACCCGGGCCGCGGGAGCGCAGGTCACGTGCGGGCCGGTGACCGGCGGGCGGCCAGCAGGCTGCGCACCACCGTGACGGGCCGCAGGGCCGCGCTCGGCGGGACCAGCAGGTGCTGCATGCCGAGGACGACGCGGTGGGCGTCCACCGAAACGTGGCTGGCCAGCAGCACCTGCCGGACATAGCGGTTGATCAGGTCGGTGCCCGGCGGCCGGTGGCCCACCGTCTCCGGGTACATGAAGTCGCCGCCCGTCGCCACCTGCCACGGGCCGGCGATCACTTTGGCCGCCGCGCGATAGTACGCGCGGGCCATCCGGTACGACGCGGTGCCGAACCGGTCCAGGCAGCGGCCGAGTTCCACCGCTTCCAGGGCGGCGACGCTCATGCCCTGCCCGTACACCGGATTGAAGCTGCACAGGGCATCCCCGATCGCCACGTAGCCCGCGGGCGGCTGTCGCAGCCGCTCGAAGAAACGCCGGCGGGACTGCGGATAGGTGAACCTGCTCGCGTCCTGCTCACCCACCGGCTCGGCGCGGGCGATGAGTTCACCGATGTGCGGAGTCGGCAGTTCGGCGGCGTACTTCGCGAACCCTTGCGGATCGACGGGCGCATGGGCGCCGTGCCAGCCGGCCAGGGTGACCACCCACCGGTCGCCCTCGACGGGGAAGGCGGCGGCCGCTCTCTTGTCGTGCGGCGGAACGCCGGCTGTCAGGTACATCAGTACGCCGTCGAGCAGTCGGTCGTCGGCACCGCGACGCAGCAGCCGGGTGGCGTACGCGACGTCCACCTTGACGGTGGCCACATCGGGTGTCGGGCAACCCAGGGCGTGCAGCCACCGGTTGGACCGTGTGCCGCTGTGACCGGTGGCGTCCACCACCAGGTCCGCGGCGAGGTTCTCGCCCCCGTCCAGTTCGACCCCGCTCACCGTCCCGGCCGACCCGGTCAGCCCGCACACCGCAAGACGGTCGCGGACCTGCACGGTGGGCAGTGCCGCCACGCGGGCGCGTACGGTGTGCTCCAGAAAGGCACGGGTGAGGCTGATTCCCTGCATGCCGCTGGGAAACCGGACGCGATGGCCGCCCATCTGGTGGAAGAGCAGGTCCGATCCCGGATCGAAGGGCACCGCTCCGCCCGCGACGAGCTCCTCGGTCAGGCCGGGAAACAGCGCTTCGAGCGTGCTCTGCCCGCTGACGAGCAGCGCGTGTGCATGGCCGCCGTGCGGTACCCCTCGCCGGTCCCGCGCGTCCCCGGGCAGAGAGTCCCGGTCCACGACCGTCACCCGGGCGAATCTCCCGGCCAGCGCACGCGCCGCGACAAGCCCGCCCATCGACGCGCCGATGACCACCGCATGCCCGCGGACCGAACCCATGGCTGGACCTTCTTTCGAGGCAACCACCGGCTCGGGCCGGTGGAGAATCCACTCGTTGGCGCACCCGATGCCGCAACGAAGAGGCACCGGGCCGGTCATGAAGATGAGGAGTGTAGAAGTCCCCTCTCCGAAAGGCCAGTTCGCGGACACCGACATGGGCCGCAGCCCGGCCCGAGCGGCCGGGATGCCCGCGTGCACAGGTCGGGCGCGCGGACATCCGTGGTCAGTCCCCGTCGTCGCCCAGGGCTGTGACGAACGCCTGCCACTGTTCCCGGCCACACCGGAACGCCGGACCGTCGGGGTCCTTGCTGTCCCGGACGAAGACGGCGTGCTGGGCATCGGCGACCTCCACGCAGTTGCCTCCGTTTCCCATGCTGTGGCTGCTCCTGCGCCAGCGCAGCTCAGTCGGGTCCACCTTCGATTTCCTTTCTCAGCCGACGGATCAGGACGCGCGAGTCCTGCGGGGACAGCGCATGTGCCTGGATCAGGTTGAACGCCAGGTGATGCTGGCTGAGTTGATGGACGTCGGTGGTCACCTGGCCCCCGATGAACGACTCCCCGTACAAGAAGTCCCGGCCCTCGCGGAAGCCCATGATGCGGAAGGGAGTCATGCTCCCGGGGTGCTCGCGCACGCTGAACGGGACGACCTGTACGTGCACCCTGGGCAGGCCGGCCACCGCCAGCAGGTGTCCGAGCTGCTCGCTCATGGTCCGGCTCCCGCCGACGCGGCGACGCAGCACCGCCTCGTCGAGTGCAATCATGATCTGCGGCGGATCGCGTCTGTCCAGGATGCGCTGCCGGTCCAGCCGCGCGGTCACGAACTGCTCGATCTGCAGCGCTGACGCCGTCGGATGGGCGGTGCAGAAGACGGCACGAGCGTAGGCCTCCGTCTGCAGCAGACCAGGTATGGCGACAGTCTCGAATTCCTGGACGAAACTGGCCTGCTGCTCCAACTCGATGACCTGCCAGAACCACTCGGGATAGGCGGACTTGACGAGAGAAGGCCACAGAGCTGCCAAGGCGCCGTCCGCGCCGAGAAGCCGGTCGGCCTCCACAGCGTAGCTGCGGGAGGGCATCTGCTCGGCGTTCTCCATCCGCTCGACGTCCGCCTCGGCGCACCGCGTCCGCTCGGCGACCTCCCGGCGGGAGAGTCCGGCCGCCAACCGGCACCGCTGTGCGGCGTCTGCGAAACGGCTCAGCGCCGAGGACAGGTTCTCACCGCGCGACTGCACCGGCCCCGCTCCCTGTCCCTCCGCCGGCACGAGTCCCCGGCCACCGGGCGGTTGCCAGGCGACCGTCCCGTCCGGCCCGAGCACGGCCCGGGCGATCGGCGTCCTGGACCTGGTCCGGGCCGAGGTCGCCGCGGTGCTCGGGCACGTGTCGGAGCGTACGGTCCGGCCGGAACACGCCTTCCAGGACCTGGGCTTCGACTCCCTCACGGCCGTCGAACTGCGCAACCGGCTGAACAGGGCGAGCGGGCTGCGGCTCCCCGCGACGCTGGTCTTCGACCACCCGACACCCGCTCTCCTGGCCCGTCACGTGCTCACGGAGACGGCGGGGGCGGCCGAACCGGCCCTAGTGGATTCCCTACTTGCCGATCTGGACAGGGTGGAACAAGAATTGGTCACGAAGTTGTCGGAGAGTGAAGCGCGCGACCGGATCCTGTCGAAGCTCCGGGCCGTATTGGCGATTGCCGGTGAATCCGGCGGGGTGACGGCCCAGGAAGGCCCTGGTGTGGGCGGCCGCGATCTGGAATCAGCCACGGACGACGAAGTATTCGATCTGCTCGGCAAGGAATTCGGGATTTCCTGACCGCTTTGGCGTGTCCCGGTGATCCCTTGCCGAATTCCGTCAAGTCATCGCAGGGGTGAGGGACGATTTCGGTGGCGAACGAGGACAAGCTCCGCTATTTCCTGAAGCGAGTCACCGCAGATCTCCAGGAGACCCGGCGGCGCCTTCGTGACTACGAGGACGCCGCCGGGGAACCGGTGGCCATCATCGGGATGAGCTGCCGCTACCCGGGAGGGGTCGACTCGCCCGAGGACCTGTGGGAGTTGGTCGCGGGCGGCCGCGACGCCGTCTCGGAGTTCCCCGCCGACCGCGGCTGGGATCTGGACGCGCTCTACGACCCGGATCCTGAGTCCCGCGGGACCAGCTACGCCCGCGAGGGCGCGTTCCTGCGGGACCTGGCGCGGTTCGACGCCGGCCTCTTCGGGATCTCGCCCCGCGAGGCGCTCGCCATGGACCCCCAGCAGCGGCTGCTGCTGGAGACGTCGTGGGAGCTGTTCGAGCGGGCCGGCATCGATGCCGCCTCGCTGGCGGGGAGCAGGACCGGCGTGTTCACCGGCGTGATGAACCACGAGTTCCTCGCCGCCCTCCAGAACTCCCCGGAGGACCTGGAGGGTTACCTGGGGACGGGCACCTCGGGCAGCGTCGCCTCCGGCCGCGTCGCCTACACCTTCGGCCTCGAAGGCCCGGCCGTCACGGTCGACACGGCCTGCTCGTCGTCCCTGGTGGCGCTGCACCTGGCCGTCCAGTCGCTGCGGAGCGGCGAGTGCTCGCTGGCCGTGGCGGGCGGCGTCACCGCGATGGTCGGCCCCGCCACCTTCGTCGGCTTCAGCAGGCAGCGCGGACTCGCGCCCGACGGCCGGTGCAAGGCGTTCGCGGCCGGTGCCGACGGCACCGGCTGGGGCGAGGGCGCCGGCCTGCTGCTCGTGGAACGCCTCTCGGACGCCCGCCGCAACGGACACGAGGTCCTCGCGGTCGTCCGGGGCTCCGCCGTCAACCAGGACGGCGCGTCCAACGGCCTGACTGCCCCCAACGGCCCCTCCCAGCAGCGGGTGATCCGCCAGGCCCTGGCCGCCGCCCGGCTGACCACGGCACAGGTCGACGCGGTGGAGGCGCACGGCACGGGCACCCGGCTCGGCGACCCGATCGAGGCGCAGGCGCTGCTCGCGACGTACGGGCAGGGCCGCCCCGACGACAGGCCGCTGTGGCTGGGCTCGATCAAGTCCAACATCGGCCACACCCAGGCCGCGGCCGGTGTGGCAGGCATCATCAAGATGGTCATGGCCATGCGCCACGGCGAACTGCCCCGCACGCTGCACGTCGACGCGCCGTCCCCGCACGTCGACTGGTCAGCCGGGGCCGTACGGCTGCTCACCGAGCGCACGCCCTGGCCGGCGTCGGACCAGCCGCGCCGGGCCGGCGTCTCCTCTTTCGGGATCAGCGGCACCAACGCGCACACGATCATCGAGGAAGCCCCGTCGGCCGAGGCGTTCGCACAGGAAGCCGAGGCCCCGGAAGCGCCGGAGGAGGGCGCGGAGAGCGCCGAGGCCGTCGTCCCGGAGGCCGCGCGTCCGGCCGACGGCGGACCGGTGCCGTGGGTGATCTCCGGCAGGACCGAGGAGGCCCTGCGCGCACAGGCCGAACGCCTGCTGGCCCGGACGGACGCACAAGTCCCCCCGCTCGACGTGGCGTTCTCGCTCGCCACGACACGCACGGCCCTGGAACACCGCGCGGTGGTCCAGGGCGAGACACGGGCCGAACTCGACGGGGGGCTGCGGGCCGTGGCCTCCGGCTCCCCGGCCCCGGGCGTGGCGCGCGGCCAGTCCGGCACCGGCGGGCGGGTCGGGTTCCTCTTCTCCGGCCAGGGCTCCCAACGCCTGGGTATGGGGCGCGAGTTGTACGCGTCCTACCCAGCGTTCGCCGCCGCGTACGACGAGGTCTGCGCGCACCTCGACGCCCCGGTCGACGTCGACTCGGAGGAACTGCACCGCACGGGCGCCGCCCAGCCCGCACTCTTCGCCGTCGAGGTCGCGCTGTTCCGGCTGTTGGAGTCGTGGGGCGTCCGGCCGGATTACGTGGCCGGTCACTCGGTGGGGGAGATCGCGGCCGCGCACGTGGCCGGGGTGCTGTCGCTGGAGGACGCGGCGAGGCTGGTGTCCGCCCGTGCCGCGCTGATGCAGGCGCTGCCCGCCGGTGGGGCGATGATCGCGGTCCAGGCGACCGAGGAGGAGGTGCTGTCGCACCTGACCGACGAGGTCGGTGTGGCGGCGGTCAACGGCCCACGGTCCGTGGTCGTTTCCGGTGCGCAGGACGCGGTCACGGCGATTGCCGAGGCGTTCGCCGCCCGGGGGCGTAAGACGTCCCGGCTGAAGGTCAGTCACGCGTTCCACTCGCCGTTGATGGATCCGATGCTGGAGGAGTTCGCGGAGGTCGTCCGTGGTCTGGTCTTCAGCGAGCCGCGGATCCCGGTGGTCTCGAACCTCACCGGCCGCCTGGCCGAGTCGTACACCCCGGAGTACTGGGTCCGGCACGTCCGTGAGGCGGTCCGCTTCGCCGACGGCGTCCGGGCTCTCCACGACCTGGGCGTGACGACGTTCGTGGAGATCGGGCCGGGGGGCGTGCTGAGCGCCCTCGCCCAGGGCTGCCTGGACGGCGACGTGCTCACCGTGCCCGCCCTGCGCGCCGACAGCCCCGAGCGGGCCGCACTCGTCGCCGCCGTCTCCGAACTGCACGCGCACGGCGTCTCCCCGGACTGGCACGCCTTCTTCCCCGGCGCCCGCCGCGTCGGCCTGCCCACCTACGCCTTCCAGTACGAGCGCTACTGGCTCGACACCGCACCGGCCGCTCCCGGTGACGTCCGCGCCGCCGGCCTGGGCTCGGCCGACCATCCGCTGCGGGGCGCCGCCGTCTCCCTGGCCGGCGGCGACGAGCGGCTGCTGACCGGCCGGCTGTCCCTGCGCACGCACCCGTGGCTGAGCGACCACGCCGTGCTCGGAACCGTGCTGCTGCCGGGCACCGCGTTCGTCGAACTGGCCGTGCGCGCCGCCGACGAAGCGGGCTGCGCGTCGCTGGAGGACCTCACCCTCGAAGCGCCCCTGGTCGTGCCCGAGCGGGGCGGCGTCGCGGTCCAGGTGTGGGTGGGCGCGGCCGACGACACCGGCCGCAGGCCGCTGACCGTGCACGCGCGCCCCGAGGACGACGCCGGCCTGCCCTGGGTCCGCCACGCGACCGGCTTCGTCACCGAAGGGACCGAAGAGACGGGCGCCGCGGCCGCCGGCCGGACGCTCACGGCGTGGCCGCCGCCGGGCTCCGAACCGGTCGACCTCGACGGCTTCTACGACCGGCTGGCGGCCCTGGGTCTGGCCTACGGACCGGCGTTCCGTGGACTGCGGAGCGCCTGGCGCGCGGGCGAGGAGGTCTTCGCGGAGGTCGCCCTCCCCGACGGCACGGACACCGGTTCCTTCCTCCTGCACCCGGCGCTGCTGGACGCGGCGCTGCACGCGATCGGCGCGGGCGGCTCCCTCGTCGCCGAGGCGGACGGGCCGCTCCTGCCGTTCGCCTGGTCCGGGGTGTCGGTGCGCGCCGTGGGCGCGTCCACCGTACGGGTCAGGCTGGCGCCGGCCGGTCCGGACGCGGTGTCCCTGCTGGTGGCCGACGGCGCCGGCGAGCCGGTGGCGTCCGTCGGGTCGCTGACCCTGCGCCCGGTGTCGGCCGGGCAGCTCCGCGAGCGTGACGGCGACGCGATGTTCACCGTCGTGCGGGCGCCGCTGACCCTGCCCTCCGACGACGCGCACGGGACGGAGGCCGCGTACGTCCCGGACATCGACGCACTGGCCGGGCCCGACGGGGCGTCGCAGCCGGACGTGGTCGTGGTCCCGTGCCCCGACGGCCCGGAGGGGGCGACCGGGGCCGAGCGGGTCCGCGCGGTCACCACCGAGGTGCTGCGGCTGGTTCAGCGCTGGTTCGCCGAGGACCGGACGTCGCGCCTGGTGCTGGTGGCGCGCTGTGACGACCTCGCGCACGCCGCGGCGGGCGGACTGGTGCGCTCGGCCCAGGCGGAGAACCCCGGCCGGATCGTGCTGCTCGAAACCGAC
>NZ_JBSGDB010000107.1:0-21640 GCF_053602155.1 Streptomyces sp. NPDC004561 | reverse complement strand
GGGCCGGTGGGGGGCGGGTTGGGGGAGGTTCCCGGCCCGCACGGGGGTCTGTCAGCCGTGTGCGGCGGCGGCCGTCAGGGCGGGAAGGGCGAGCGCTTCCAGGGCGGCGGCCTGGTCGGCGTCCGTGAGGGTCTGCGCGGTCGACGTGACGGCCTGCATCACGCCTCCGGCCGTCATCTGACCGCCCCGCACGAAGTGCGACAGGATCATGTCCTTGGCCTCGGCACCGATGCTGAGCGTCTTGGTGACGTGCTCGATGCTCTTCGTCGGCTCGTCCAGCGTCTTCCCTGCGGCGGCCTCGACCTGGCGCACCTTGGCCTCGACGTACTCCCGTGACAGGAAGGTGCGCACGGCGTCGGCGGTCTTGGACGTGATCAGCTCCAGCGTCTTGCGCTGGGTCTGGTCGGACCAGTTCACGATCCCTTCGTCCTGCTTGCCTCCGAGGTGCACGGCGCGCATGACGTCCTTGGTCTCGGTCAGGCCGTTGCGGCACACCTGGATGACGGCGCGCGGGGTGATGGTGTACGCCCCGGAACCGACTTCGCTGTTGGTGATGACGAACCCTGCGGAGATCACCGGGAGTTCGTCACCGCTGCGGCCGTCGAACGGGGAGCGGTAGCCGCGCAGCAGCTCGGGGGCCTGGACGGCGACGGCCTCGGACTCGACGCGCACGTACATGCGCCGGTCGGTCAGGTCGCACCCCGTGACACGGGTGGGGTGGCCGGACTGCTTCACCCCGTCCAGGGCGGCCAGCAGCATGTCAAGGTTGTCCATCAGCTTGTAGCTGTCGGACAGCAGCGCGCGGGCCACGCCCTCGGCCGGCGGCATACTGGGGCCGCTGTCGCCCCGGAATGCGCGGAGCATGAAACGGCGCTCCGGCTCCTCACGCAGCCAGGCGTTCACGTTCTCGTCCAGCAGCGGGACGTTTTCGGCGCGCATGCGGCGCAGGTAGGCGAGCGGGATGCGGAGCTTGTCTGCGATCCCCTCGTCGGCCACGGCGGTGGGCCGGTAGATGCCGTCGACGTTCGTCACGCCGTCCTCGGTGATCAGGGACTCCACGCCCTCGACGTGCACGTTTCCCTCACGGAAGCGCAGGGCGGAGGCGGGGGCGATCACGTCCAGCTTGCGCCGGTTCTGGTCCTCCAGGATGCGGACCAGGTCGGAGAGTTCGGCGTTGCGGGCACCGGTGGGGGCCACGTTCGTGGCGCGCTCGGCGAACTGCTGAGTCATGCGGTGTTCTCCCCTTCGTGTTGGCTTCTGCGGTTCGGGGGCGGGGCCACCGCCCCCCGAACAACTTCAATAATAGTGTGTTTCAGGGACGAGTGAACCCACCCCTGACCAGCACACTTAGCGCGTGCGGAACGCGGGCAACGGCGTCAGGCTCGTCCGGCGCACGTTCGTGACCTTCGGCACTGGCGTGACACCGTGCATCTCGCACAGGTCGTAGCGGAGTTCCGGGGCCTCGCTGAACGGGTCGGCGTGGGCGTGAATCGCGTTCACCCAGTAGGTCCCGTGACGAAGCGTCACGCTGCCGTGGTAGTCGACCTTTTGTCACAGCACCGGTCCGGTGTGCTGAGGGTCGAGACTCCGGGCGACCGCGATCACCAGTTGATCCGCGACGCGCTCGGACATCAGCAGGACGAACGCGCGCGCGACCGTGGTGTGGTCCACCGGTACGTCAGTCATGGCGGGGCCTGTGTGACCGGTGCGCACGCCCATTGCAAAACCCAGCTCGAAGAACGGCCGGATCAACTCCAGTTGCTCGCTCGGCACCCTCAGTGCGTGCGGGTCGCTCTCGCTGCGCGCCAGCTCCAGCAGGGCGTAAGTCGCCTGCTCCCGCTCCGCGTCCGTGAGCGGTGCCGTGGTCTCCTCGGGCTGCTCCGTAATCCGCGTGCTCTCCACGGTTGTCCCTCTCTTCTCGGTGATGCCGGGTGGAGGGGGTGCCCCGACCGAGGCACCCCCTGGGCGGATTACTTCAGGAACCCGCGCGACCGGAGGAACTCGGCCGTGATGTGCGCGATTCCCTGAGGCTTGTAGATCTGCGGGAATCGCCGCATTTCCACTTCCGTGCGCCCGTTCTCGTCCGGCTCCGGGAGTTCGTGAACGAGCCGGTAAGGACGGTCACCCGTCGGCATTTCCAGCATCACCGGGCCAAACTTGGTGTCGAACCGAATTCCGGTGTAATTCGCGTCGGAATTGTGCACGATGTTCGCGCCCACCCGCTGAACAAGCAAGGGCAGGAAGTTTGCGACCGTACGGGCCTGAATTGCAAGGCCGGTCATGGGTGCGTCCTTACCCCCGCGCACTCGGCGGACGATTCCGTCAGAGATCTGGATCTCCACGTCTTCCCCTTCGTTGGACTTCTGCGGTCCCGGGGGTCGCCTCCCCCGGTACTTCAAATAATAGTGGGTGTGATGTGTGATTGGAAGACCTGTTGCGCCCCGTGTTGCGTACCGCGTTGCGCCTGATGTTGCGTCAGGTGTTGCGCTAGAGGTTGCGCGGCCCGATGGCCGGCTTCTACGTCACCCCAGGTCAACGTCCTGCGGGCGCGTGGTCGGGCTGCTGACATCCCCTCTGCTGCCCACTTTTCCACGCCAGTTGAAGGAGAATGAGGAATGGGTGCTGGGGCGGGTGTGGTGGTGGCTCCGGGGATTGGGGCGGTGTGGTGTCTGGTTGCGCGTCGGCCGGGCCGCCGCGCCTGGGGGCGGCATGCGCGCGCTCCAGCGTGCCGAGCCCGAGGGAGGCGTACGTGGCAAACACGGTGACCTTGTCCAACTGCCGCACCCAGGTGAGCAGCTCGTCCACGTCCGTGGTGTTCGAGAAGGACGCCTCCAGCCCTCGAAGGGACGAGACCCCGATCGCCGGCCCCGTACGCCCACCCTCGCGCCAGGCGGCCTCGGTCTGCGCCAGCAGGTCCAGCGACGGCACGAGCACCAGCACACGACCCGCCTGCAACTCCTCTGCGCTGCGCACGGCGACGAGGGTCTTGCCCGATCCGGTCGCCATGATCACCTGAGTCCGCAGTCCCCGCTCCCGCACAGTAGATCTTGCAGGCAATTCGAGCGCGCGGAGCACGGCGTACACGGCTTCTCGCTGATGAGGACGAAGCTCCTTCACAACCATTTCGTCTACCTTCTCCTGCGAGCCGGAACAGCAGCCTCACACACAGAAACGACGGACAACCAGCTTGCGTGTGATGTCTCATCGATGCTGCGGTAGCTGTGGGGTTGTGACCTGCGATCCCGCAGAAGTGTTGAGACAGTCTTGGGCGGCGGTTCGAGGGAGGGGGGCACGCCTGACCTGTGATCCTGCAAGCCGATTGAGACTGCCGCAGATGTTGTGAGAACGCCTATAGGTCTCCAGCGGATGGCCGTCGAGACGGGACAGGTGACGCTGAAGCAGGAGGTGTTGCAGCCGACGGAATCGAACCAGTGCGCGGTGGAGGAGCTCAAGTGGCCGAGGTCCGGGAAAGCGTCCACATGCTGCAACAACCAGCTGCCGCAGGTGGAGCGGGTGACCGCTGAAGAGAACACCCAGCCCCCGGGTGAGCGTATGGCTACCTGTAGGCCTTGGACCGGGGTGTGTCAGGGTGATGGGGGAGAGGGAGGCGGTACGGGGTGAGTACGCTGAGTGCAGATGTGCTGGCATTCGATATGCCGTGTCAGCAGTGCTCGATGCCTCTGTGGTGGGTGTTCGGCCTGCTGCCGTCGTACCGGCCGGACGGCAGTGAGTTCACCACGACGGACTTTCCCGAAGCCGTCGACATGGCGCGCCATGTCCTTACCGACCCGGATGGCGACACCACGGATCTGGCCGCGCAACTGCACGATCGGCCCGCCTGGCAGCGGGGGCGCAGCTTCCACCCGAACACCTGCGGCCGCTGCGGCCATCAAGCCGACTGGCACGTTCTCGACGACGTGATTACCCGCGCATTCCACGAGGGATGGATCCTGGCGGCGGAGAGCCGGGTCCCGGTACCGCAGTGGCGCGCGATCCGTGGCCGGGGCCAGGGCATCTTCTGGCCGACCCTGCCCCGGGAAATTCGTGCCCACTGCCGTCGCCGTCGGCTACCTCCGCGAACCCGACATGGAGCTGCCCCTGCCTGGCCCCGACTTCGCCCGCAAGGTCCGCTCACTGCTGACCACCGCCGCCAGCCAGCCCAGCAACCCCGTTGGCCGACCCACCCGCCTCGAAACGCGCCCGCGCAAGAGCCTTCCGGGGCGCAACCCACGGGACCGGCTCTCTTCGGCGGTCGGTCCTGTCCCGGAGGGCAGCGCACACCCAGGCCGCCTCTACGTCATCCAAGATGGCAACGCCCGACCCATGCAGGTCCTCACCCTGACCGACACCGAAGTCGTCCTGCGGGCCGTCGACGCGTCCTGACTGGTCCCCAGACCTGACACGCCCCGGGGAATCAGTCATGACTTCCCCGGGGCCTGGGTCGGGGGCGCAGGTCCAACGGCGCCGCGACCTCGGTCACGCGGGCGCTGGCTGCGGCTCCTCCAGCACCCCGGCAACTTGCGCGCCAACTCGGCTACGTGCGGCGCAGGTGCAGCAACTGGAGGGCGCCCCCACCTTCCGGGCCACCTTCGCGATGTGCGGCGGCAGGTAGCCGTCCAGTGAGTCGACCTCTTCGCACAGCCGCGCGTGCAGCCCGTGCGCTTCGTGATGCTGGTCGTTCTTCTGCTGGCGGCCAGCGGTGCCATGCTCCATCCGGCGATCGGGTTTCGATCGGAGCTCTGTGTTCTGCTACTTCGCCGCCGGGACACCGGCGGGGCTTCACTCTTTTCCCGAACTTTCCACACTCTCTCCGCCCGAAGCTGCGGGGGCTTCCGTTGCGCGGAAAGGGAATTTCGGACAAGAATCCCTGTCCTGCGCCGGTACCCGATACCTCCCAGCCAGCGCCAAGCCACCACACAGGCGCCCCTCCCCAGGTGCCACCGGCGTCCGAAATGAACTACAGGACATGTATAGGGCGTTGACGCCCCGTCAAGCACACGCGAAGCATGGTCCCGCCAAAAACAGCGAAAGGATCAGCTAGTGAGAATGCTCAAACGGGGGGCGGCTCTCCTGACCGCTTTTGTGGCGGTCGGTGCCATGTTCGCTGCGGATGCGCAAGCAGCCCCCACACCGAAGCCCCGTCACAGCGCTGTCGCGCACCTCACCACGCTGTCGACGCGCCGCGTCGATTCGGTGACGTGTACGGTCGGCCAGGTCAGGGAGGACCGCACGAGTTCGTGCGCCTCCGGCGGCCTGCGCGTCGACTTCTACATCGAGCCCGAGCACCAGTACCAGGGCAGCGCCAACTTCGCGTGGACGTCCAGCGTCCAGCTCGACAACCGCAACCGGCACAAGTGGACCAATCACGTCACTCTGACGCTGGAATCCACCACGGTCGCAGCGGCCGAACTCGGCGTCGCCACCCTCAACGAGACGTGCGGATCCTGCACCTCCACTGGAGGCACCCCGCAGATAACCACCCTGGGCACGACGCGGAACTGGGACCTGGTCATCGACTCCCCCGGGGCCACCACCACCACCGACGCCCAGGCTCCTCACCTCAACTACGAGGCTGCCCCCTACTCCCCGGTCAGCGTCGACCTGGGTCCGAAGCTGAACGTGCGCTGTGACAACACCCCGCGTATGAGCCCGGCCGCCGACGGCGGCTGTGTCTACCCCGACTACACCCCCACCTACGACATCTCCGTCACCGGCCCCTACGACCAGGTCGCGTGGCACATCCTGTGGGCGCAGCGCAATCTCGCGCACCACTGGGGCTGGCAGGGCCACGGCCCGGAGCTGACGCGGACGATGGACCAGTCCCTGATCCGCGCCAACCGGCGTACCGCCTGCCCGTCCTCGATCCCGCGGCCGTCCGGCAAGAGCTGTGACGAGTACCCGTTCGCGTCCACCCACCAGGGCGCCAGCGTCAACCCGGACTTCTCGTGTCACATGGTGCCGGAGGCGCAGAACCGTCTGGAGGGCGGTGCGCGCAAGTCCTGGTACAACGCGAACCGTCTGCTGGAGAACGACAAGTTCTGGGTCTCCGTCACCGACGTCCCGGCGTCGGCTGCTGCTTCTCCGGTGCGCCCGTTGGTGCAGTGCCCGTAACGCCGGCCGCGTAGCGTAAAACCCTGGGGGCAGCGAAAACGCTGCCCCCCTCCCTCCGTTAGGAGCCCTGTCATGGCCTCACTCATCGACCGCGTCCACGACCCGCGTCTGTTCGTCGCCCACGGCACCCTCGACCTCATCGACCTTGACACCTTCGAAGACGTCCCCCTCGACTACGCTGCCAACGGGCTTGTTTCGGCGCGGGAAAACTACGCCGCCGTCGTGTGTGCCACCGAGGGCGGTGACATCGACGTCACCGCCGAACTCTGGGACGGCCCTCCCACCCTCCACCTGGGCGACTGGCAGGACGCCGCCGAAATCTCCTTCACCTGGACCACCACTCGCATCTGCATCGGCCCTGGCGAAGAAAACCCCGAGGACGCTCCTCAGCTGGCCCTGCCTGGCCCCGGCACCTACCGCCTCCTGGTCCACGGCCGCCACCGCGACGACGGGGACGTACGCGACGAGGGTGACCCGGTGGAGACCTATCTGCTCCAGCTGTGGCCGGCGCCCCTTGCCGGCCCCGTCACCCACAAGGCGGCGAGCCGGTTCGGGGCATCGTTGCGGAGCGAGGGTGCCGAGCCCAAGGGGCAGGTCCCGTCCTGGTTCGCTGAGAAGACGTCCGGCTACGGGCCCGATCATCCTGCGTACGGCAGTTAAGCCAGGGCTTCAGTCTTTTGATGTCCGCTTGGTCCTCGAGGGACCCCCGGGCTTGGCGTAGTAGGCGCAGTCGGTCAGCCCGGCCTCCAGGCGGGCTAGTGCTGGATTCCTCTTTCACTGGGTATGAGTCCTGGTGGCGGGGTGGTTCGGCTGCTCGGGGGCGGGTGCTGGACAGTGGCGTTACGGGCACGGCGGAGCCGTGACGAGAGCGAGGAACGGCTCGTGCATCGACTAGCGCGGGCGCGCAAGGCGCCTCGTGATCTGGTGGTGCGGGCACGGATGGTTGAGCTGAGCTGGTCCGGACAGCGAGTGCCTGCCATCGCGGACGACTTGAGGTGCAATCCCAAGACAGTTTGTCGGTGGCTGCACTGCTTCAACCGCTTCGGTGTGGACGGGCTGGAGGATTTGGGTGGACAGGGCCGGAAGCGGCGGATCACCGAAACGGAGCGCTCAAGAATCATCGGCCTGGTCAAGCAGTCGCCCCCCGGACGGCTGACAGTGCAGGTCGACGGCGAGCTTGCCGCGGCGGATGAGTCCGGGCCGTCGGAGTGGACCCTCGACGCGCTGGCCGCCGAGGCCGGACGGCTGGGCATTGAGGTTGGTCGCAGCCAGGTCCGCCGGATCCTGTTGGCTGAGGGCGTGCGCTGGCGCCGCACCCGTTCCTGGACCCGGTCGAAAGACGTGGACTTCGAGGGAAAGGACCAGGATCATCGAGCTCTACACCTGGCCGCCCGAAGGCGCGATGGTCGTCTGCGCCGACGAGCGTGACAACGAGCCTGCCTTGGGACAGCGATCGCGCTTTGGCTGATCTCCGCGTACCGGCGCCCGCGCGGCCGGCCCCGGCTACAGCTCGAACTCGAGGTCGAGGAGGTCGGTGAGTTCTACTTCGAGGCCACGGTGACCGCGCAGCACGGTGGCCCGGTCGCGCACCGTGCGGGACGCGGATGCCTATGGTGGGGTGTGATCAGCAGCGACACGCAGCCGCGCCGGCAGCGCGGACGACGGCCGGGGTACAAGGCGGCGGCGGGCGTCTTCGCCGTGGGCATGATGGGCACCACGCTGCCCACGCCGCTGTACGGCCTGTACCGGCAGCAGATCGGTTTCTCCGAACTGATCGTGACGGTGGTCTTCGCCGCCTATGCGGTCGGTGTCATCGTCGCCCTCCTGGTAGCCGGCGGTTACTCCGACGTGCTGGGGCGGCGGCCGGTGCTGATGGCCGCACTCGGCCTGGCCGCCCTCAGCGCCGTGTGCTTCCTGTGCGAGAACGGTCTGCCGCTGCTGTATGCTGGCCGGTTGCTGTCCGGCCTGTCGGCGGGGCTGCTGAGCGGCGCGGGTACCGCGGCCGTGCTCGACCTGGCCCCACCCGGGCGGCGCGGCCGGGCCAGCCTCGCGGCGACGGCGGCCAACATGGGCGGCCTCGGGCTCGGCCCCCTCGTCTCCGGTGTGCTGGCCGAGTACGCGCCCTGGCCGCTGAAGCTGCCCTTCGCCGTCCACCTGGTGCTCCTGGCGCTCGCCCTGGTGGTGCTCCTCCTGCTCCCCGAGACGGTCCACCGCACCGGCCCGCGGCCTTCGCTGCGGCCGCAAGGCATGAAGGTCCCGCCCGAGGTGCGCGGAATCTTCGCGCCGTGCGCCCTCGCCGCCTTCGCCGGTTTCTCCGTGCTCGGCCTCTTCACCGCCGTCACCCCGGCCTTCCTCGCCCGGACCCTGGGGGAGCGCAACCTGGCGGTCGCCGGCGCTGTCGTCTTCACCGTGTTCTGCGCCTCCACCTCCGGGCAGATGCTCATGGCTCCGGTCGGTGCGCGCCAGTCCCTGCCGCTCGGCTGCGCGGTGCTGGTCGTCGGGCTCCTGCTCATCGGCGCCTCCCTGTACCTGAAGTCGTTCCCGGTGTTGCTGGCCGGGGCGGTGATCGGCGGCGTGGGACAGGGGCTGGCGTTCCGCGGGGGCCTGACCGAGGTGAGCGGCGTCGCGCCGGCGGAGCACCGGGGCGCCACCATCTCGGCGTTCTTCGTCGTCGCCTACGTGGGCATCTCCCTGCCCGTGGTCGGCGTGGGGGCGATGGCGGTCACGCTGGGCCTGCGCGACGCCGGGCTGGTGTTCACCGGCTGCGCCGTCGTGCTCGTCGCGGCCGTGGGCGTGCACCTCGGGCGGACCCTGCTTCGGCGGCCCGACTCCCGCTGACACCGCGTATGTTGATCACGCGGCGGTCCGCTCCGGCGGACGCCGGCACGCACCGCCCCCGGTGTCACCCACGCGCGCCGCCGCGGCCGAAGCCGCGAGCGCCGAACTGTACAAGCTCAAGCCGCCGTACCAGCTGCCGGATCAACTGCTTGCGGTCCGCGTCGGTGGTGGTAGGCGCGTGCCAGATGGCGGGGATGTCGGCGGCCAGGGCCCGGATCTGTGCGCGTTCGGCGGCGCTGAGGGTGCGCGGACGCTCTGCGAGGAAGCGGTTGTACTCCTCGCCAAGCGCCTGCCGCTGTTGCATCGCGGTCTCCCAGTCCTTCTCCAACTGCCGTACCACCAGCCGGTTCTCGGGCTCGGCGAGCTGGTACTGGCGCCGGGCGCGGTCCACGGAGTAGTCGGCGCGCTCCAGGCGCTGCCGCCAGATCTGGTCCACCTGGGCGCGCTGTGTCTCGACCTGCTCGGCCGCCGCGAGGGAGACCTCCACCGCGGCCGGAGCCATCGCCTGAAGCAGCAGGGCGGTGACGTGCTCGTCGACGCAGCCGCCGGCCAGTTGTTGGCACTGCCTCTGGCCGTAGTCGCTCTTGGCTCGGGCGCACACATACGCCGGGTGCAGTTTCCCACCCGCACCGCGCTGGTGGCGCACCGTCATCTTCGCGCCGCAGCGCCCGCAGACCACCAGCCCGGCCAGCGGCGCCGGGCCATCGCGCACCACGCCGATGCTCTCGGACCGAGCCCGGTTGGCGTCCATCCGCTCAAGGTTCCGCTCATACTGCTCGACACTGATATAGGCAGTCAGCAGGCCCGGAAGGTAGACGAACCAGTCCTCGCGACCGGTGCGCACCCGGCCGGTGCACGGCTGCCCCGCCTGCCGCCGCCGCGGATCGAGCCGACTGCGGCCGTAGACGTAGATTCCAGCGTAGGCCGGGTTGCGGAGCATGTTCTGCACCGCGGCCAGACTGGGGCGGCGCCACTGTAACTCCCCGCGCTCGGGGTCCTCGCGCAGCCTCACTCCGACCTGGATGTGGTTGTCGACCAGGTAGCACAACACTGCGTTGACGGTCCCGAACCGCTCGAACAGCTCGAAGATCAGGTGGACCACCGAGCGGACCTGCTCGTCGGGGTCGAGGACGACTTCTCCGGACCGGCGGCGCAGGAAGCCGATCGGCAGCGGCACCACCAGTTCCCCACGCCGGGCCTTGGCCAGACGTCCGGACCACATCCGCTGCTTGATCAGGTGCAGCTCTGCCTCACTGATCGTCCCCTTCAAGCCCAGCAGCAGCCGGTCGTTGTGATCGCTCGGGTCGTAGACGTCGTCTGGGTCCCCAGCAGGGCCCCGCCAGGGCGCACAACTCCAGGAGCTGATGCCATTCACGGCCACTGCGCGCCAGTCGGGACATCTCGATCCCCAGCACGATCCCCACATGGTCCAGCCCGACCTAGGAGAGCAGGCGTTGGAAGCCGGGCCGCGCATCGATCCCGGACGCGGAGTGCCCCAGATCCTCGTCGATCATCAGCACCCGAGCAGGCAGGATGTCCGTCCCCTCCCCGAACAGGACACATACGTCCCGACGCTCGCCGAACGACGCTTCGCCACGGCCGCCGACGTACTCACATCCGTCACAGAAGACAGCGGAACACCATGTTGAATCTTACAGCTTCACTACGCGAGGAACCTGCTGAGCCAGGTCCCCAAGTCGGCCCAGCCCTGGGTGGCCACGCTCCTGCGGACGGTCTTCGAACAGCCCGACACCGACGCCGTGAAGGCCTGCTGATAGATCAGCGCGGCGCGCGAGCTGCTGTGGCCCATCCGAGTCATCAGCTCCCGCGTGCTGGCCCCGGCCGGGGAGGCCAGCGTGTTGCCCGTGTGCCGTAGATCATGGAAATGCAGCTCGGCCGAGACACCCGCAGCCTTCCGTACTTGGACGGGGGCCGGGTCGGTCGGCGCGTGGGTGTGGGCGGCCGGCGGGGCGGGGCTGTCCGAGTACTTGGGCAGGAACGCCGCGGCCTCCCCTTATCTACTCGTCTAGGTGTGTGGACCGTTTACGACGCTCACTCCGGAACGCGTGCTGGACTCGATGGGGGAGGAAGGTGTGCGAGAGCCAGAAGCCGAAGAGGGCGATCAGGACGACGACCCAGGTGCGCACGCGACCACGGCCCGGGACCGCCACGTGCCCGGACATCCGCGCGGGTGAGCACGCCTGGCCGGTGGTGTGTGCCACGAGCGGCCGGGGTACTCGGGGGTGCACCCACCGTGCGGGGCGCCCCGCAGGAACCCAGGCCGTCACGGCTCGACGGCCGCGGGGCACCCGGCGTCCCACATCCCTCGTGCGAGGCCTCCGATGAGCCGTCTCTTCTCGCCGCTCACCCTCCGCGGCACGACCTTCCCAAACCGGGCCTGGGTGGCCCCCATGTGCCAGTACAGCTCGGTCGACGGCTATCCGCAGGACTGGCATCTGGTCCATCTCGGCTCCCTGGCACGCGGCGGGTCCGGACTGGTCATGCAGGAGGCCACGGCAGTGGAACCTGAGGGCCGGATCACCCCTTCCGACGCCGGCATCTGGGATGACGGGCAGGCCGCCGCGTACAAGCGGATTACCGACTTCGTCCACGGGCAGGGAGCCATTGCCGGCATCCAGATCTCCCATGCCGGCCGCAAGGCGTCGACGGCACCGCCCTGGGAGGGTGACGTGTACGTCGAACCGGAGGCCGGAGGATGGCAGACGGTCGCACCGTCACCGCTGCCGTTCGGCGACTGGCCGGCCCCGCGGGAGCTCGGCGCGGACGACATACGCGCTCTGGTCCGGGCCTTCGGCGAGGCCGCCGCGCGGGCGCTGTCCGCTGGCTTCGAGGTCCTGGAGATCCACGCCGCGCACGGCTATCTGCTGCACCAGTTCCTGTCACCGCTGTCCAACCACCGTAGCGACGAGTACGGAGGCGATCTCGACGGGCGCAGCCGTTTCCTGGTCCAGGTCACCGACGCCGTACGGGCGCAGTGGCCGGAGGACCGCCCGCTGTTCGTACGCTTCTCGGCCACGGACTGGGCCGACGGCGGCTGGACCCCGGAGGAGACGGTCGAGCTGTCGCGACACCTGGTGGCCCACGGCGTCGATCTGGTGGACATCACCAGCGGCGGGCTCGTCCACAACGCCCGTATCGAAGTGGAGCCCGGCTACCAGGTGCCCTTCGCCCGGACCGTCCGCGAGGGCGCGGCCCTGCCCGTCTCCGCGGTCGGCCTGATCACCGCGCCGGAGCAGGCCGACCAGATCCTCGTGGACCGCTCGGCCGACGCGATCATGCTCGCGCGTGAACTGCTGCGCAACCCGACCTGGCCGCTCCGCGCGGCCCACGTGCTCGGTGACGACGTCCCGTGGCCGAAGCAGTACCAGCGTGGTCGCCCACGTCATCGCTGAGGCCGTCGTCGCCTGAGCACCCGGGAATTCGGCACAAGACGATGAGGTTTCCTCCGATATGAGCGATCAATGCATCAATGCCGCTTTTCCCGCACCCCAGGGCGAGTCGATGCGGGCGCTGCTCGCGGCCGACCGTGTCGGCACGCTGCAGCAGATATCCGCCCTTAGCCGTGAGTTCGAAGGGATCGTCGAGGCGAACGCACTGGTGGCCATTGACGACGAGCACGACCCGGAGGGGGCGAGCACGGCCTTCGAGCGGGCGCACGTCGCCGCCCTGCTCTCCCAGGCGCGCGAGCATCTGAACGATCTCGATCGCGCCCTGGAACGGTTGGAGAGAGGCGACTACGGGCGCTGCGAGCAATGCGGTGAGCCGATCCCGACGGAGCGCCTCGAAGTTCGCCCGGCGGCGAAAACCTGCGTGCGCTGCGCGTCCGTAGCTCGTTGAAATGTCAATCCCCTCGCGCCGTGGAGATCTTTCAAGCGGCCAACTCCACGGCGGGTCGTAGTCGATCGGGCTCCGGTATCCGCACACGCTGTGTAGCCGACGGGTGTTGTAGAAGCCGGTGATCCAGGCGGTGATCTTCAGCCGCGTCTCGGTGCGGGTGGTGAAGGTGCGCCGGTGGACGTACTCGACCTTGAGCACTCTGTTGAACGACTCGCTGACGGCATTGTCGAAACACGAGCCGACACGGCCCATGGACTGGGTCACGCCGAGCCGTCGGCAGGCACGCCTGAAGCGCCGGGACTGGTATTCGCTGCCGCGGTCCGAGTGGAAGATCACGCCCCTGACGTCGCCGCCGCGGGTGGCCGCGGCCATATGCAGGGAGGCGACGACCAGCTCCGCGTCGTGGCGCTCACCCATCGCGTAGCCGAGCAGGCGGCGCGAGAACAGATCGATCACGGTGGCCAGGTACAGCTTGCCCTCGTTGGTGACGATCTCCGTCATATCCCCGGCCCACACCTGGTCGGGAGCGGTGGCGCTGAAGTCGTGGCGCACAAAGTCTGGAAACGCGGGCCGGTTTCCCGGCCTGGTCAGCCCCCGGCGCCTTCGGATCTTGCGGTGCGACGTCAGGCAAGGTGGGCCGGTCCCACTGTGCGAGGGCTCCGGCCGTCTTCGCTACCAGGGCACTGGCCTGCACGAAGGACGTCAGAATGTCACGCCTGGCCGACGCGTGCGGCACGAACGCTGCGGCATCAGCCATGGTGAACCACCATGGAAGTGCCCGTATGCACGGGCGGTCCCCGGAAAGTCCCGATCAACACTTTCGCATGTCTCAGAAATCGCCGGGGACCTGGCCGGTGCCCGACAAGTGTTCCGTGCAGGAACCCTGACGCGGTTGACCGGCCCTATTTGCTAGGATTGCTCCGGTTTGCGGCATGGTCAAGAGGTCGGCCCAATTACTGAACGGAGGTCGGCTGCGGGGGGAGTTCGAACCGCAGCAGGGCTCCAGCCTGCTGCGTGCGCAGTTCCGTCTCCGTGTCCACGTGCCGCACGTCGCCCCCGTCGCCGATGGCGGCCCCGGCCAGTTCATCGATCACGTCGGGCACCTCGCGCAGCGGCTCTCCGCAGAACGGGCAGGTTTTCCCCGAGCGCGTCAGCAGCCCGTCCCGGTCGCAGACGAAGCCCGGTACGACGGCCTGCTCGTCCACCGCCAGTGTCCGGATCGCGGCCAGGGACGCCGCCCACAGGGTCTCGTCGAGCCCGACGGCGGCAGGTCTGCCGGCCGCCTTGGCCTCGAGGATCTCGCCGACCAGCCGCCGCTGCTCCTGCTCGGCGTGGTCGGTGACGAGCTCCCGCACCTTCTGCCGGATGTCCTCGGGCGTCGCGGTCTCCCGGTCGAGGGTGAAGGTTCCGACGAGGCGGTCCGTCAGCTCAGCCGGCAGGAAGTCGACGAAGACCGACACCTCGTGCTCCTGACCGCCGACGGCGAGCAGGTCATAGCCCCCGCTCGCAAACAGTTGCTTGAGCTCGCCGACCAGCCGCCGGTAGTGCTTCTTGCTCAGCTCGTCCGCCTTGTTGCGGACGCGGTACTCGGCGTACTCGTCGGAGTAGGCGTGTTTGCGCAGCACCCGGTCACGGATCACCTCGAGCTCGCGGACCTCGTCGAGGAAGTACTCCCAGACCTGGCCCACGCTCTTGGCGACGAGGACGGCGCAGGTGCGGTAGTACTCGTCGAGCACACCCAGGAGGGGCCGGACATAGGGATCGGCGTCCACCACGATGCTCTCGCGCGTCCTGCGGGGCAGCCACACCTGTTCGTAGATGTCGTGGCCGGCGCAGGAGAAGACCGCGACGGCTCCCGGCCGTAGGGGCTCCTCACTCAGTGTCTTCTCGATCCTCGCGATGTCCTCGCGGAGCGAGAGCCGCACGGCGTGACGTACAGGGACACCAGTGGGAGTCCGTCGCCTCTCAGCCGCAGGACGGCTTAGCCCTGCCCGAGCAACTCCACCAAGTGCCGCCAGGTACGGCGGTGCCCAGGCCTGAACACGATCACGCGACGGCCCGACCTGTGACCCATGTCACACACGGTTCCTGTCAGCAATCGGGCCTCTGTCCCGCTCAAGTCGCCGGGAGCAAGCGAACCGACAGGAGCGAGACATGAAGCACCGCATCGTCGTCCTCGGCGCCGGCTATGCCGGGTCCTACGTGGCCGGGACCCTGGCCCGCCGGTTGTCCCCGGCGGACACCGAGATCACCGTGGTCAACGCCGAGCCGGACTTCGTCCAGCGGCTGCGGCTGCACCAGCTCGCGGCCGGCCGGGAGATCGACGCTCCCCAGCTCGCCGACGTCTTCGCGGGCACGGGGGTCCGGCTGCGCCTGGCCCGTGTCACCGCCGTCGACCCCGAGCGCCAGGTCGTCGCCGTGGCCGACGCCGAGGGCGGGGGCGAGCTGGGCTACGACACGCTTGTCTACGCGCTCGGCAGCCACGGTGCCGACCACGGTATCCCCGGCGCGGCCGAGCACGGTTTCGACGTCGCCAGCCGGCCCTCGGCGTTGCGCCTGCGCGAGCGCCTGGACAGCCTGGGCAGGCAGGGCGAAGGCGGGCGTGTGCTGGTCGTCGGCGACGGGTTGACCGGCATCGAGACCGCCGCCGAGATCGCCGAAACGCGGCCCGGCATGTCGGTGGCGTTGGTTGCCCGCGGTGAGCTGGGCGCCCCCCTCTCCGTCGGGGCCCGTAGCCACCTGCGCCAGGCCTGCGATCGGCTGGGCATCACCGTCCTGGAGCACACCGAGGTCGAAGCCGTCGAGGCGGCGCGGGTGTTGTGTGCCGACGGCACCGCCCTGGCGTCCGACGCAACCGTGTGGACGGCCGGGTTCGCGGTCAGCCGCATCGCCGCCGCTGGCGGGCTGGAGGGCACCGAGAACGGTCGGATCGTCGTCGATCGCACCATGCGGTCCCTCTCGCACCCGAACGTCTACGCCGCCGGCGACAGCGCCTACGCCGTCGGCGACAACGGCCGCCCGCTGCCGATGTCCTGCGCTTCGGCCGGCTACACCCGGCATGCAGGCCACGGCCGCGATCGTGGGACGCCTGACCGGCCGCAAGATCCCGAACACCAAGCTGGAGTACCTGGGCAACCACATCAGCCTCGGGCGGCGGGACGGGATCTTGCAGATGGTCGACGACGAAGGGCAGGCAAAGCCGAAGTACGTGGGCGGCCGGAGGGCCGCGTGGATCAAGGCGGCCATCCTCAAGATGTCGCTGTGGACCACCTCGCACCCGACCTTCGGCCTGCCCAAGCGCAAGCACCGCCTGGCCGCTGCGCCGGACGCGTCCGCCGACAAGGCGCCTCGCGTAGCCGCCTAGGGTGATCCGAGTGGACAACACCGCGACCGATCGCTTCGACATCAGCCGGTTCGAGGCCAGCCGGAACCGGCTGGCCTCGCTGGCGTACCGGCTGCTGGGCTCCGCCGTCGATGCCGAGGACGCCGTGCAAGACGCGTTCCTGCACTGGCAAGCCGCCGACCGGCAGCGGATCAAGGTGCCGGAAGCATGGCTGACCAAGGTCGTCACCAACCTCTGCCTGGACCGGCTCCAATCGGCGCAGGCGCGCCGCGAACGTACCGCGGGTGCCTGGCTGCCCGAACCGCTCCTCGACGGCGACCCGATGCTCGGCCCGGCCGACACCTTCGAGCAGCGCGAATCGGTCTCCCTCGCCGTGCTGACGCTCATGGAACGCCTGTCACCCGTTGAGCGGGCCGTCTACGTCCTGCGCGAAGCGTTCTCCCACAGTCACGCCGAGATCGCCGAGATCCTCGACCTCACCGAGTCCGCAAGCCAGCAGCACCTCCACCGGGCCCGACGCCGCATCACCGGTGCGCGCCGCGGCGGCGAAGAGGAAGTCGATCCGGCATCCGCCCGCAGGATCGTCGAGGAGTTCCTCGCCGCCGCCTCCTCGGGCCGCACCGAACGGCTGGTCGCGCTGCTCACCGACGACGCCAGCGCGATCTCCGACGGCGCCGGACTGACCGAGAAGCTGCTGCAGTTCGACAGCGCGCAGCGCATCGCGGCCGTCGCACGGGCCGGTTTCAAACCCACCCCCGCGAAACGGCGACTCGCCGGCGGCACGCCCGCCGTCCACTACGCACTCGTCAACGGCGCCCCCGCCATCCTCTTCGTGATCGGCGACCGGGTCATCGGCGCCGTGACGTTCGACATCGCAGGAGGCAAGATCGCAACGGTGCGCGGCATCGCCGCCCCCGCCCGTCTCATCCGCCTCACCGAAGACTGGAGGCAGCACGAACCGGACACGCCGCTCATCACCCAGTGGTGAGCCCCTCGCCGACCACCGTCCGGCGCATCGCTCGCGTTCACGGCCAGAAGCTCGTTGAACGGCTGCTACCTCGCCCCGGCGGGTGGGGAGATCAACTCAGCAGGTCCGTCCAACCCGTGAGCACGGGGTGGGGATTTTCAAATATCGCGTGTGCCACGAATGCGAAAGGAACCGTATGTAGGAACAGTTCTGGAAGCAATGCTGTGCAAGACATGAAGGTATGGCCCTTCGGAGCCGCCCTGCGGGGGGAGGCTTCAAACCACCACATGCTGCGAGAGCGGTGACGCGATCGTGGTGAGCGATGTGGAGAAGGCGCCCCAGAGGCGTCAGGTGGGGATCAGGAAGACGAACGCAAGTGAACCACTGCTGAAGTGTCGTTATTGAAATTGAAGTGGCATCAAAACCGGGAGCACGCGATTGAGCCCGGGATAAGCCTGGCGGGAGCCCGTCTATTGGCCAGGCGGTGTCCGGCACGGAGGTGGCGTGAGCCTGATCCGCTGGTCTTGCACGGAACGTGGGAAGGCACGCTTCGACACTGCCGCCCGGGAGGGCGGCGAGAGGGAGCGCCCTGAGCGGCTGAACCGCGAGGGGTTGAGTACCGGCGCGGAGCGTGCTGGCGGACCGGCCCGTAGTAGTGCCGAAGCCCCTGTAACGGGGGTGGAGCGAAGGGGCCGGGTCATCCGTGGCTGTGTGCGTTTGGTCAACCGGACGTTCTCCGGGAGGAGCCGATGGACAAGCTGAAGTCGCCGAACAAGCCGTTCGAGATCTCCAAGTGGGAAGTATTGGAGGCGTATCGGGAGGTCAAGAGGAATCAAGGGGCACCAGGGGTGGACGGACAGTCCATCGAAGACTTCGAGGCCGACTTGAAGGGCAACCTTTACAAGCTCTGGAATCGGATGTCGTCGGGGACGTACTTTCCCCCTCCGGTGCGCGCGGTGGAGATTCCGAAACAGCACGGCGGTGGCATGAGAATGCTCGGCATTCCCGCGGTCGCCGACCGGGTGGCGCAAAACGTAGTGGCCAGACATCTCGGAATCCGCGTGGATCCTGTATTCCATGAGGACTCCTTTGGATACCGGCCGAATAGGTCCGCGCTGGATGCGGTGGAGCGATGCCGGCGGCGGTGTTGGGGAAAGGACTGGGTGATCGACCTCGACATCCAGAAGTTCTTCGACAGCGTCCGCTGGGACCTCATCGTCAAGGCCGTGGAAGCTCACACCGACGCCGTTTGGGTGAAGTTGTATGTTGATCGGTGGCTTCGCGCACCGCTTCAACTGCCCGACGGCACCTTGCAGAAGCGGGACCGTGGTACTCCGCAGGGATCAGCGGTCTCGCCCGTGCTGGCGAACCTGTTCATGCACTACGCGTTCGACATGTGGCTCACCCGGACGTACCCGGGCGTCGAGTTCGAGCGCTATGCAGACGACGGTGCGCCACGAACACAACAGGAGGTTCCGATGTAGACGGAAGCTTCTGACGTGGTGCTGCACTGGTGATGGAGGTAGGCCCTCCGGGATCGCCCACGCAGGGGGAGATCCCAAACCGCCGCAGGTTGCTCCGGTGAATGAGCCGGGGTGATGAGCACTGCGGAAAAGGCGCACGAGATGCGTCAGGTGCGTGCCGAGAAGGCGAACGCGAGTGAACCACTGCTGAAGTGTCGTAAGCGTATGAGTGGTTGCCGAAACCGGGGTCCAGTTGTTGCCCCGGGATGAATCTGGCGGGTTCCTGCATTCCTGGCCAGGTGGCGGCCCGGCATGAAGGTGGCGCGAGCTCGGTGACAGGCACCAGTGCGGAACGTGGGAACCCCTCGCCGCGATGCTGCCGACGGTCAGGTTGAAGGCCGGTTGGCGATAAGGGAGAACCCCAAGCAGCTAAAACTGCGAGGGGCAGAGTACCGACGCGTGGCAGGGGGACGGACCGCCTCGTAGTAGTGATGAAGTCCCTGTAATGGGGGCGGAGCGAAGGGGGCGGGTTGTCCTGATCTTGTTTGGTGGTCAACCGGTATGTCCGGGAGGAGCCAGGTGAACGGATCAAGGCCGCAGGCCGAGGTAAAGTCGTTTTACATCTCCAAGTCGATGGTGTGGGAGGCGTATCTGAGGGTCAAAGCCAATCGGGGTGCACCCGGGGTGGACGGTGTTTCGATCGAGCAGTTCGAACAGAACCTCAAGGGGAATCTGTACAAGCTGTGGAATCGGATGTCGTCTGGCTCGTACTTCCCTCCGGCGGTGAAGGCCGTGGAGATCCCCAAGGCGGGCGGGAAAGGTGTCCGTGTGCTTGGGGTGCCCACTGTGGCTGACCGGATCGCCCAGACGGTGGCCGCGATGTATCTGGAGAGGCGGGTGGAGCCGGTGTTCCATCCGGACTCCTACGGGTACCGGCCGAGGCGGTCTGCGCTAGACGCGGTGGAGACGTGCCGACGGCGCTGTTGGCGGAACGACTGGGTGGTCGATCTCGACATCCGGGCGTTCTTCGACAGCGTGGACCACGAGCTGATGCTCAAGGCCGTCGAGCGGCATGTTGAAGCGGACGGAAAATGGGTCCTGCTTTATGTCCAGCGGTGGCTTGTGGCGCCGCTGGCGAAGGCGGACGGTTCAGTGCAGGAACGGGATCGCGGGACTCCCCAGGGGTCGGCGATTTCGCCCGCGTTGGCGAATCTGTATCTCCACTACGCGTTCGATGCGTGGCTGGGGCGGGAGTTCCCGCACATCACGTTCGAGCGGTATTGCGACGATGCGGTGATTCACTGCCGCAGCGAGCACCAGGCCCGCCGTGTGCGGGACGCGCTCGCAGCGAGATTGGCGCAGGTCGGCCTGGAGTTGCATGCGGACAAGACGCGCATCGTGTACTGCAAGGACGCGGACCGACGCGGCTCGTACGAGCACACGTCATTCACGTTCCTCGGGTACACGTTCCGGCCGAGGCTGGCCAAGAACCGGTACGGGAAGCACTTTGTGAACTTCCTGCCCGCGGTCAGCAAGGAGGCAATTAAGGCGATGGGCAAGGAAATGCGTTCCTGGCGCATCGCGCAACGCAGTGACAAGTCCCTGATGGACCTTGCACGGATGTTCAACAGCGTTGTGCAGGGATGGATCAACTATTACGGACGCTTCTACAAGTCCATGTTGTATCCCCTTCTCCGGCGCATCAACCGCATGTTGGTGGGCTGGGCTTGCCAGAAGTACAAGCGACTACGCCGCCGGGAGAAACGTGCGGGAGAACTACTGGCTGGCACTGCCCGCCGGTATCCCAACATGTTCGCCCACTGGCGGTTCGGCCTCAAACCTGATGGCTGGGCAATGGGAGCCGTGTGAGCCGAGAGGCTCCCGCACGGTTCTGCGAGCGGCGGCGGGTGAGATTCCCGCCGCCGACTCACCCGGTCGTGCACTGCGTCAGCGAGCGCCAGGCCCGCGAGGTCCTGGCCGCACTCGCGAACAGGATGGGCGATGTCGGGCTGCGGCTGCATCCCGACAAGACCCGGATCGTGTACTGCAAGGCCGGCAAGCGGCGCGGCTCCTACGAGCACACGTCGTTCACCTTCCTCGGGTTCACCTTCCAAGCCCGCGGAGCGCGGAACAGGAAAGGCGTGAGCTTCACCGGCTTCCTGCCCGCGATCAGCAAGGACGCCCAGAAGAAGATCAGCACGGAGATCCGCTCCTGGCGGCTCCACCGGCAGATCCACCTCACCTTCTTCGACCTCGCACGTCGCATCAACCCGATCGTGCGGGGCTGGATGCAGTACTACGGGGCGTTCTACCGCTCCGCGCTGCATCCCCTCCTCCAGCGCATCAACACCTATCTGATGCGCTGGGTCCGCAAGAAGTATCGACGGCTCCGGTCGTTCAAGAGAGCCCACGCGTGCTGGAAGCGTGTCACGCGCCAGTACCCGAGGCTCTTCGCCCAGTGGGCATGGACACCGGCGTTCCGGTGATCAGGAGGACAAGAGCCGTGTAACGGGAGACTGTTACGCACGGTTCTGTGGGAGCCCGGGGGTGCGATTCCCCCGGGCGACCCGACCATCACAGCCGCTCAGCATGGCCCGTTTCGGGCTGCGTGACGGGGCCGTGGACGGGTTGCCGGAAGGGATTGCCGCTGGATGACGGGGTTATCCGCCTGGTGCGGTTGCCGTACGGTTCGGGTGATCGCCCCGTCAGACGGCAGTGATGGCGGGCCGGCGCGGGGAGAGGACGGCATCGGGTGATCACGGATCAACAGTGGGGCGCGTACGCGGTATGCCGCAGTACCTCTCCGGACGAGCTGTTCGTTGAAGATGCGGCCCAAAACCGTGCGAAAGCTCTGTGCAGTGGCTGCCCCGTACGTACGGAGTGCTTGGCCTTCGCTCTTGATTGCCGCATCGAGCACGGTATCTGGGGAGGGATGACAGAGCGGGAACGCCGTGCCCTGTTGCGTCGGCGGCCCACTGTGGCGTCCTGGCGCGGTCTGCTCGAAGCGGCCCGTGCCGACCACTCACGCCGGGCAGGCTCGGCTGCCAGGGGCTGAACCGG